>CANQRW010000066.1 GCA_947626365.1 uncultured Lachnospiraceae bacterium | reverse complement strand
TAGCAATTTGCGACGATTCAGAGGCGGACCGGCAGTACATCGCCGCGTTGGTCGCCAAATGGGCCGCGGATGCGGACCACACAGTACAGATTGACATTTTTAATTCCGCCGAAAATTTTTTGCTTCATTACATCGAGAAAAAGGACTATGACATTTTGCTCCTTGATATTGAGATGGGCAGGATGGATGGCGTCTCGATGGCAAAAAAACTGCGGCAGGAAAATGATACCGTTCAAATCATTTTCATTACCGGATATTCTGATTATATCTCTGAGGGCTATGAAGTGGCGGCGCTGCACTATCTAATGAAGCCGGTCAGCGAAGAAAAATTCCGCGCCGTGCTGTATCGCGCGGTGGAAAAACTCAGGAAAAATGAAAAAGTCCTGAACCTGGAACTGAGCGGTGAAATGGTACGCGTGCCGATTTATCAGATTCGGTACGCAGAGGTGTTCGGCAACTATGTGACCATCCACGCTTTGTCCGACTATACCGTAAAAATGACGCTGGGCAAATTGGAGGAACAGCTGGACGAGCGCTTTTACCGGGTGGGGCGTTCTGCTCTCGTTAACCTGACGCGGATCAGCCGCGTTACCAGGACAGAGATTATGCTTGACAGCGGAGACGCCGTCGCTCTGCCAAGAGGAACGTATGATAAAATCAACCGGGCAATCATCAACATGGGGTGAAGAAAATGGGACTGCTATCAAAGAGAATCGACGCGCGGATTGCTTCCTACCAGCGGGAGCTGATCGAAACCCATTATCGGGAAGTGGACAATATGTACCGCCAGATTCGGGGCTGGCGACACGATTATCGCAATCACATCCAGACAATGAAGGCATACGCGGCCGCGGAGGACTGGGACGCGATCCGGCGGTATCTGGATCTTCTTGACGAGGACCTGACCACAGTGGACGCGCAGATCAAGACCGGCAACCCCATGACCGACGCGATTCTCAACTCCAAGATTTCCCTTGCAAAAGCGAAGGGGATCCATGTTGTGGCGGACGCGCAGATCCCCGTTCGGCTGAAATCCTCAGAGATCGACTTGTGCTGCATCATCGGCAATCTGTTTGACAACGCCATTGAGGCCAGCGTGAAGCTGCCGGCGGATCAGCGCGTGATCCGCGTGTACATGGACATGAAGAATACGCAGCTCTACATCTCCTTCACCAACTTTACCGCCGGGAAGAAGCTGAAAAAAGAGGGAAAGCTGTTCCGCAGCACCAAGGGCAGAGGTCACGGCTTCGGACTGGTGAGGATCGACGCTATTGTGGAGCGCCTTGGCGGATATATCAGCAGAAATAGCGAGGATGGAGCGTTTACAACCGAAATTTTACTCCCACAGGTGTGAAATTTGCAATTCATCACCTGAAAATGAGATTTCGTCCCCGGAATAATCCGGGGGCGAGTTTTTATGATAGGATGTGTTCCGTGGAGGTGAGGCAAAGTGAAAACGAAAGGAAAACCAAAGTACAACGTTTTCCAAAATATTCAGTGGATGGCAGCAATCGCGTGGAAACGTCGGAAACGTGTCCTTCTGTTCTGTATTCTGACCGCTTGGCTGGAAGTTCTCTTTAACCTGATCCAGCTGTACATTGTGCCGGAGGTGCTTTCCTGTGTAGAACAGAAAGTTCCCGTTTGGGAACTTGTAAGAACCATCGGCGTGTTTACCGCCGCAATCTTTTTTGTCCAGGGCTTCAAGCAGTATGTCAGTGAAAACACCATATTTTCGAGAGTGGATGTGCGCAGTGCTATCATTGGAATGATTGCCCAAAAAAGTAATATGACGTCCTATCCCAATACCCTGGAGGAACATTTTGTAAAACTGCGTGAAAAGGCACACTTTGCCTGCGAGGGAAATTCCCAGGCGACGGAGCATATTTGGGAAACGCTGACAAAGCTGCTTATCAATATCGGCGGGCTTATCGCTTATCTGGGTATCCTGTCCCACATAAGCGGATTACTTCTGCTTGTGATCATAGCTACTTGTGTCGCCGGTTTTTTTGTTTCGCGGTATACCAATAACTGGCGGTACGCCCGCAGGGACGAGGAGGAGAACTACTTTCAGAAGAAGTCTTATATCCGCGCCAAATCAGAATCGATAGAACTTGCCAAGGACATTCGCGTTTTCGGTCTGCAAAACTGGCTGAACGAGCTTTTGGATCAGATCCACGATCTTTATCTTGATTTCAGCCTTCGCTGCGAGCGGGTAGAGGTGCTGGCGGATATTACGGAAGTGGCGCTAACCGCGGTTCGCAACGGCATTGCCTATGTGGTTCTTATCAATATGGCCCTGCATGAGGGACTGAGCGTTTCTGAATTCGTATTGTACTTCGCGGCAGTGACAACATTTACGACCTGGGTCATGGGCATCCTGCAGGAAATGAGCGCGCTGCACAAAGAGAGTTTGGATATCTCTCTGGTCCGTGAGTTTTTGGAGTATCCGGAACCGTTCCGATTTGAGAAAGGTGAAAATATCCCGGCGACGGAAAGCTATGAGCTGAGATTGGAGGGCGTTTCCTTCCGCTATCCCGGCGCGGAAGCGGATACGCTTCACGACTTGGATCTGGTCGTTCATCCGGGGGAGAAATTGGCAATCGTCGGCCTGAACGGAGCCGGCAAAACAACGCTTGTAAAGCTTCTCTGCGGCCTTTTAGACCCCACGGAGGGAGCGGTTTTGCTGAACGGAAAGGACATTCGGAGTTACAACCGCAGAAGCTATTACGCCCTGTTCAGCGCCGTGTTTCAGGAGTTTTCCATTCTGGATGTCACCGTGGCGGAAGAAATCGCGCAGACGACGGCAGGAATCAATTATGAACGAATTGCGGATTGTGTGGAGAAAGCGGGGCTGACTTCTGTGATCGAGAGGCTGCCCAATGGGCTCAACACCCACATTGGCCGTGAGGTGTATCTGGACGGCACGCTGTTTTCCGGAGGTGAAACCCAGCGTCTGATGCTGGCGCGAGCTCTCTATAAAGATGGGCCGGTCCTGCTGCTGGACGAACCGACCGCGGCTCTTGACCCCATTTCCGAAAACGATATTTACATGAAATACAGTGAAATGACAGAGGGAAAAACATCCCTGTTTATTTCTCACCGCCTTGCCTCCACGCGGTTCTGTGATCGAATCATCCTGATCGCGGACGGAGGCATCCGGGAGGAGGGAACCCATAACAGCCTTCTGGCATTGGGCGGCGAATACGCGAATCTCTTTGCGGTGCAGAGCCGGTATTATCAAGAGGGAAAGGAGTTCTGAAAATGAGAGGAAAAGGAAAGGCGTATCACGCCGTTTCTGTACATTTGCGCGGCGTCAGGGAGCTCCATCAGGTATCGCCCCTGTTTTTCACCGTTCTGACTCTGTGCTGCGTTTTCCGCGCCGTTACTCCCTATGTCACGGTCTTCTTCTCAGCGCGGATATTGAGAGAGCTTGCCACGCTGAGAAGAGCGGATATCCTTTGGAAATGGGTGATCGCGGGTGTGTTGTGCGTTGGTTTTGTATCCGCTTTGGGAGCGGTTTTTCAGCGCCGGTATCAGACATTGCTGCGCGATTTGTGGGGCAGAAAAGAAATCTTGTTTATCCGAAAGATGTTTTCACTCGATTTTTCAGAACTGGATAAACAGGAAAATCATGATCTCAGGGCGCAGATCCGGCAAAACGAGAACTGGTCAGGATGGGGCCTGATGAGGGTACAGAATGTATACGGGGATTTTGTGGGCGGCATGATCGGGATTCTCAGTGGAATCGCGCTGACGGCAAGCCTGTTTACCTCTCCCGTTCCGGACACGGCAGGAGGGCTTGTCATTCTGAACCATCCGGTTTTTATTTTGATTTTGGCGGCTCTCATGGTTGCGGTCAGTATCCTTGCGGGAAAGTTCAGCGCCGTATCGACAAAGTGCTGGAGCAGCGGCGCCAAAGAGGCAACTTTGGGAAACCGTCTGTTTGGACATTTTGGCTATATCGGGATGGATAAAGAACGCGGGGCGGATATCCGAATGTATGAACAGCAGAAACTTGTGAGCGCCTATTGGGAAAAGAGTTCCGTATTTGGGGCAAACGGTCCCTTTGGAAAATCAGCTCGGGGGAAAATGGGCATTTACGCAAGCCTTGGAGTGTGTGTGACGACCTTGATTACCGGTTCGATTTATGTGTTTACCTGTCTGAAAGCATGGGGCGGCGCTTTTGACGTGGGCAGTATCACTCAGTATGTAGGAGCGGCCACGGCGATGGTATCAAATATATTTGCGCTGGTGGGCCTGATGGGTACTTTGGAGACAAACACCGGTTATTTGGATAAGACCTTTGAATTTCTTGATATTCCAAACGCGATGTATCAGGGCAGTCTAACCACGGAAAAGCGTTTTGACCGCCGGTATGAAATAGAATTCCGGGATGTTTCTTTCAGGTACCCCGGATCTGAGTTTTGGGCGCTTCGCCACGTAAACCTGAAATTCAGGGTGGGTTCCAGACTCGCTATCGTGGGTGAGAACGGCAGCGGCAAGACCACTTTTATTAAGCTCCTGTGTCGTTTGTATGACCCGCAGGAGGGACAGATTCTGCTGAATGGCATTGATATCCGCAAGTACCGATACGACGACTATATGAATCTTTTCTCCGTCGTCTTTCAGGACTTCCAGCTGATCGCCCAGCCCTTGGGCGCGAATGTGGCGGGCAGTATGGAGTATGACCGGGATCGGGCTTACAGGGCGCTGGCGGACGCCGGTTTCGGTGACCGTCTTAGTACGATGGACCGGGGATTAGACACCATGCTCTATAAGAACCTTTCCGAGGACGGCGTTGATGTCTCCGGCGGCGAGGCGCAGAAAATCGCCATCGCCCGGGCACTCTACAAGGACGCCCCGTTTATCATCCTGGACGAACCCACGGCGGCGCTTGACCCGATTGCGGAAGCGGAGATTTACAGCAGGTTCGATGAGATTGCGGGAGACAAAACCGCGATCTATATCTCACACCGCCTGTCCTCCTGCAAGTTCTGCGATGAAATTGCCGTGTTCCATGAGGGGCGTATCGTACAAAAGGGTTCCCATGACGCATTGATTGCGGACGAGACCGGAAAATACCATGAGCTCTGGACTGCTCAGGCGCAGTATTATACAGCGGAATAATCAGATAAGCGCAGGGTTTCAACTGTTATCGTTCTGACACCGCTTCAATGCCGCTGGGGAGAATTTTTGCCCGTAAAGCACGCTTCGGCGAAAGAAGCAGGCAGGGATTGACGGAGGCGCTGAGCCAGATTGAGGAGAAACGATATGCCGACAAGCTGTATGACGACGGGATCCGGAACGTGTTGAAGTACGGGATAGCCTGCTATAAGAAGCGGTGCCGCGTGGCGCTTGGAAAAGGGAAAGAAGGATAGGGAAGAGTTAGGAAAAATAGAGAAGATGAAGTAGCGAAATGACCGTTTATCCGAAAAGGGTAGGCGGTTTTTGAATATCTATAAGAATTATTACTTGCCTATAAGAATTGTTCGCGGTATAATATTTTTCATAAAGCATAAACGGAATGTTTTGAAAGCCAAGGGGCATGAGAGGGGATGGGAAAGTGCTGCTGCCAATCACAGATCAGTTGTTATGTTACGGCGGGATAGCCGCGGCAGGCGGTTCTGCCATACTGGCATTTCTGTTCTTTTGTGTTTCCCAGATCAGAAAGGTTCGGCTGAACGCCCGGCTGGATGCCGAGTACGGCAGGCAGGAGAAAACGGCCGGGAAACGAAGGAAGAACCATTTGCCGAAGAGCGCGTAGTGAGAAGAATGTCCGGCGGAATGCGCGTAGGGAGAATAAATCAGCGGAGGTTGTGGCTGCATGTCACAGATAATAGCTTCGACATATGAGATTATAGAAAAAATTGGCGCCGGGGGCGGAGGGAACGTTTTTCTGGCGAACCATCTGCGGCTAAATAAGAAGGTCGTGCTGAAAGCGGACAAACGGAAGGTTACGACCAGGCTGGAGCTTCTGAGGAGGGAAGTGGATGTTCTGAAGAATCTGAACCATCCTTACATCCCGACGGTGTACGATTTCTTTGAAGAGAACGGCACGGTGTATACCGTGATGGATTATATCGATGGGGAAAGCCTGGACAAGCCGCTGAAGAGAGGTGAGAAGTATCCTCAGCCTCAGGTGATCCGCTGGGCAATCCAGATTCTGGAGGCGCTCAGTTATCTGCATGCGCCGATTCATGGGGATCCGCCCAGAGGGTTTGTCCACAGCGATATCAAGCCGGCCAATCTGATGAGACGTCCCAACAATGACGTGTGTCTGATCGATTTCAATATCGCTCTCGCTTTGGGAGAGGAGAATATCATCGGCTGCAGCGCCGGGTACGCCTCCCCGGAACATTATGGATTGGATTTCTCCACCGGCGGTTATTCCGGCGGAACCGGCCGCTTCTCCGGAATCTCCCGGGGAGTGACGGAGACAGACGCCGGGAAAACGGAGGAAACGGAGACAGACGCCGGGGGGATGAATGGAATGGAGGCATCGCCCGGAGGAACGGATGAAACGGAGACGTTCACCGGGGAGATAGGTGAAACGGAGACGGACGCCGGGGAAACGGAGGAGACGGAGACCATCACCATGTCCAGGGTGCTTGAGCCGGAGGCCGCGCGGATTTATCACTCTCCGGGTATTTCATCTTCCGGGATGAGCGGTTCTTCCTCCTTCTCCAAAAAGAAGGTGGTTGTTCCGGATGTCCGCTCCGATATATACAGCCTTGGGGCTACCCTCTACCATCTTCTCAGCGGCCGGCGGCCGGCCCGGGACGCGAGGGAGGTAACGCCGCTGTCGCCCCGGGAGTTCAGTCCGCAAGTGATTCGGATTATCACCAGAGCCATGAATCCCAATCCGGATCTGAGGTATCAGACCGCGGAGGAGATGCTCTATGATTTCACCCATCTGAGGGAGAACGACCCGCGGGTGAAGAGGATGAAACTGACGCGGCGGGCCGCGGGAACTCTGTTTCTGCTGGTCTTTGCGGCCGGCGCGGCTTCTGCCTTTATTGGCCTGAAGCGCATGCAGACTACGGAACAGTGGCTGAAGCTGGCCGGGTATTCACGGGATGCCCTGGCCGCGGGAGATTCAAAGGCAGCGATCCGTTACGCCCTGCAGGCCCTTCCGGAATATACGGGGAGTATTCTGGAGCCGCCCTATACGGCGGAAGCCCAGAGTGCTTTGACGGACGCCCTGGGAGTTTACGATATGTACGATGGATATAAGGCCAACGGCGTGGTGAATCTGCCGTCGGCGCCGTTATTTATGTCCATGTCTCCGGATGGAAAGACGGCGGCCTGTATCTATGCCTATTCCGTGGCAATCGTGGATACGGATACGGGCAGGATTACAGATACCCTCCCTGCGGCGCAGTCCGCTCTGGATGAAGTGCGGTACCTGGATAATGACAGGATCCTTTACGCCGGATCAGAGGGAATTACCGCATATGACATCAGTTCCGGCAAGACCCTGTGGACCGGAGAACCGGCTACGGCCATTGCCGTCTCCGGAGACAGCAGGACGGCGGCAGCCGTATATCGGGATGAGGAAAAGGCAGTCGTCTACGACGTGTCTGACGGAAAGGTGCTCCACACCGTGGATTTTGGCGGAAGGCGCCAGAGCGTGACCGTAAACGATATTTTCGCCAATCCTAATGACAATCTTCTGGCGTTAAATGAAGATGGATCCCTGTTGGGGGTCAGTTTCTCCGATGGCTCCCTGCAGGTGTACGATTTGGAAGATTCGGATCATGACATCATTCTTTATGAAGCGGATTCCGGATATACCCACTTTGAGGGCGGATTCTATAAGGAGTATTTTGCCTTTTCCGCTTCCAATGCGGCGGAATCTGTATTTGGAGTGATTGACACGGTGAATATGGAGCAGACCGGCGGATTTGATTCCCATCAGCCTTTCAGTGTTCAGACGGACGAGACGGGAATTTATGTCCAGACGGAGAACCTTTTAGTGAAGATTCATCCGGTGACGGGGGAACAGGAGCCCCTGGTGACGACTCCGGACAATATCCTGCGGTTTGCCAGGAGCGATGGCCAAACGCTGATCACATCTCAGGAGAAGTTCATGTTCTATGACAGCTATGCCAACCTGATGTCCAGCCATAATAAGGAATACGGCGGAGATTTTGTCCAGATCGCGGCAGGGACAGCCATGGTAGGAAGCATGGATTCTCCCATAGTACAGATTATGAAATACATAGACTATCCGGAAACGCAGGTATTTTCCTATGATTCCTCTTACGTCCATGACGAAGCCAGAATCAACGGGGACGGGGAGACAGTTATGCTGTTTTCCTATGACCAGTTCCGGCTGTACGATCTGGACGGGAGCCTGATTGCCGAGACGGATATCCCGGAGGAACAGCAGGTGTATGACCAGCAGTACCGAAGGGATGAGAAGGGTTCCCGGTTGGAAGTAATCTATAATGACGGGACAATCCGTACTTACAGCGCGAAAGACGGGACTTTGATGGATGAGAGAGCCGGAGAGAAGCCGAATCCGGAAATGTTCGAGGAGTTTGATACCGATTTCCTGCGGATTGAATCCCCTCTTCACGGTGTTCCTGCCGCTTATGACAGGAAGACGGGGAGGCAGGTGAGGGAGCTGGAAAAGGATGCCTATCTTACCTATGTGACTCAGGTCGGAGAATATATCGTCGTGCAGTATGTGACGGCGGACGGATACTGTTACGGACAGCTGCTGAACGGAACCTGCGAGGTACTGGCGAATCTGCCGTACCTGTGTGATATCGTCGGAGATACGCTGTACTTCGACTATCCCACCGGTAATATGCGGAAAACCCGCATTTACAATATAGACGAGCTGATTGAAATGGCTCGCGAAAAGGATAAAAAAGGAGGCGACTGAGATGAAAACAGTCAAACAGAGGCTGTCGATGATGTTGGCATTGGCTCTTGTAATCTTATCCTGTGCCAATCCGGCGGTTACGGCATGGGCAGCGCAGGACAATGGGTCGGTCCGGAATGAGCAGACGGCGGAACCGTCGGGGACCGGAACCGAAAAGACGGCGGATGCCGGAAAAGAGGATGAGTCGGAAGAGAAAGGCAGTCCCAAAAAATCCGGTATGCCAGCGGCATCATCGGCGGATGCCGAGAAAGAAGATGAGCCGGAAGAGAAAGACAGTCCCAGAGAATCCGGACTGCCAACGGCCTCGTCAGCGAATGCCGGCAAGACGGAACCTGAGGAAAAGCTGCCGGAGAAGGACCCGGCGCAGACGCCGGCACTGACGTCATTGCTGCCTTTGAAAACCAACTATGCCAGATTATTACTGAATCGCTGGACAGATGAGCAGCTGAAAGCGGTTAAGCTGCAAGATATCATTGATAATCTGATCGAACAGGGTTCCAATAATAAGGTAACCGTTACAGTTAATGAAGGGCAGAAGATCTTAGTGAATCTGTATTCCAATTCCGGCGCCGAGGAAGGCGAGGAGGAATACGATTATCATCTGTCTGACGATTATGTTCCGATGGAACTGGAGGATACACTGGACCTTTCTGTGGTGAACAGGAACAGCAGATCTGATTATACATTGGAACTGTTGATCAGCAGCGGGGAGCAGCTGGATTATGATGCCGTCCGCTATATGATCGATGTATATATGATGAACGATGATGATATTTCCTATAATTATTACTTATATGATGAAAATGGAGATCAGATCGGTTCTGCGTATAATAACGCATCAGAAACGCAATCCGCCGTACTGGAGGAAACGGATATTCCGGTGACGGCAGTCAGTTATTATATCCCAGAGGAAAAATATGGGAAAGAGAAAGAGTATTCTCTATACATTCGGGAATACCTTGACGCCTCAATGGGGATGACCATGGAGGCATACAAAATGTCGGATTTCATGGAGTATTATAAGAATCCGTCTTCCGGTCTCGATGCTTCAAAAAAACTCAACATGATAGGCAACAATTATCGTGCAGTTGGGCAAAGCGGCCGCTATGCGGGAATTGAGACGGATGATCTGCTGTCGGCGGAAAATTGCTTCTGCATTGTAGTAAGGGATTCCGCCACAGATGAAGTGGTCGGCTATGAAGGAATTATCTTTACGGTATATCCGAATACCAAGGGAGCGCCTGCCGGCACGGTCAGCGCCTATGAAGGCGGACAGATGATCAATATTGTAGAAGACTCTGATTCTTCTGTGGAGAGAAACCATGTGGGCAGAAGCGTTAAGCTGTCACAAAAACCCAATGTATTCAGTATTGAATATTATCCGTCAGTGATCCTTCCTCGTATCGGGTATGAGTTGAAGAGCGGGTATTCCGGAAACGGGGAATATTACTATACGCTGGATGAAAGCGAGAAATCCTATATCCAAAAAGTAGTAGAAGGGCGATATACAACCCTTGCGGCCGCTGAGGAGGCGACAGACATTACCGCTCAGGTATTTCCCTCCGATCGGACTAAAGCGCCCTGCGGGTACAAGACAACATTTGAGGAGAGCCGCAGCAAGTATTTTACCGCCATCTATAAGGATGGAACGGTGCATCCTTATTATTGTTATCTTTGGGGAAGCAGCACAGACGCCGTACCCTACAGCGCCGCCCCCGTAATTGGCGAAGACCCTTATTTCAATATTACCGGTGCAAGTGGCGTAAGTCACAGTTATCATGTTCAGAATACAGATGACGTGACGTATGATACGCTTTACAGTTACGGGTATCAGACGCTGATCGTTGATGAAGATGCGAATTTGTCTGAGATAAAACTGAAATTTAAAAGCGCCCCGAATGTTACGATTCAGCGGGGTACCACAGTGCTGGAATCCGGCGTCACTCCTCTGGATTTCAGCGGCGGCGAACCGATCCTGCTGGTAGCCTACTTTAAAGACGCGGAAGGAAAAACGAGAAATTATTACGTTAATGTTGTAAAAAAGACTTCAGGCGAGGGTAAGCTCTTTGTAAATTATCCGGATCAGAATCTTGAGGAGGAAGGAATAAAGAGAGAGGTATTCCTGACAGAGTATTTTGAGAACCGGCATGATATTCTGATTGCTAATATCGGCGACAAAGATATAACGGCTCTGAAGGTAGAACTGAAGGATGCCCAAAATGTTATCCTGGACGACTACTGGACGATCGGAAGTAAGAATACTCTGAAACCAGCAGAAGATATGGATAATGAAGAGGAATATGATAATAGTCTGGAGAATAATCTGGCTAAGATCCGGCTGCTTCCGGATCCCAATGGAGACGGCGGCGCTGTCAAGGGAACGCTGGTGATCTCAGGAGCGGGAGATACAGTAGAGATTGAACTGACCGGTTACGCCAGCAATCCTAAGATCATCACGAAAAGCGACGACCTGGATGACGCGGTAAAATATGTGCCGTATTCCTATGTCATTGCCACCAATAACATGTATAGCTGGAACACGGTTACATTCAGCGCGGAAGGAAATCTTCCTCCCGGCGTTACGCTGTCTCCCAGAACCGGTGAGATTTACGGCGTGCCCAAGGAGGCGGGAGAGTATGCGTTTACGGTAAAGGCGGAATTCTCCCGTCCGGAATTTGTTCCTTCCAGTGTGGATTTCAAGCTGACGGTCAAGGACAACACCAACGCCAATGTTTACAATGCTTCCGACAGCGGATACGGCCTGCTTAACACAATCGGTACCGATCAGGGCGGATACGATTTCGTATTGTCTTCCTTTACGGATCAGGTATTCCGTTCCGAGGGCGATTACAGCGAGTTTATCGCAGGCGACAGGAAGGTGTTCTTCAACGGCGAACTGCTGACGGAGAATGTCGATTATACTTCGGAAGAGGGCAGCACCAGGATCACGGTTAAGAGCCAGACCTTCCAGAACAAGGCGAAACGGGACGGGACGCAGAACACGATCGCGGCTGAGTTCCGTAAAGGCGGAACTTCCGCCGGCACCGGCGAGGGAGTGGAATCTACCAAAGAGATGAAACGTACTTCTCAGAACTTCCGAGTGACCGCGAGAGGCGGAAGCAGCGGCGGAAGCGGCGGCGGAGGCGGAAGCAGTGCCGCGGCGGTGAAGCCGGATGATTCCTGGACGCAGGATACAGTTGGCTGGCGCCATCAGATGGCGGATGGTTCCTGGGCCAGCAGCACATGGCTGCAGCTCACCAGCGGAGGCGTTACCAGCTGGTATTATTTCAATCCGGACGGCTATATGGCTACAGGATGGCTTACGGATAATGGAAATACGTATTATCTGAATCCGGTGTCTGACGGCAGCCAGGGCGCGATGGCCACAGGCTGGCAGTTTATCGACGGTCAATGGTACTATTTCAACCAGGCCTCAGAAGGAGTGGAAGGCGCTCTGGTTGGAAGCGGCTGGCATCAGCTTATGTATAACGGCGTGCTTGACTGGTACTATATGAATACAGATCGATATATGGCATCCGGATGGATAACGGATAACGGAAACCGGTATTATCTGAATCCGATATCCGATGGATTCAAGGGACGTATGCTGACCGGCTGGCAGCAGATTGACGGTAACTGGTACTATTTCAAGGAGGAATCGGATGGAACGAGAGGTTCCCTGCAGACAGATACCTGGATTGGCGAGTATTATGTGAATCGGAACGGTATCTGGAGGGAATAGGGCCAGTTTGTTGAAGGAGGAAACAGAACAGTGAAAAAAGTCAGAAAGAAGCTGTCGATATTTCTGGCATTGACGCTTATGATTCTGTCCTGTGGCAGCCCGGCGGTTACGATATGGGCGGCACAGGATAATGGGGCGCCGTGGAAGGAGCAGACGACGGAGCCGCCGGAGATTGAAAACGGAAAGACGGGGGATGAGCCTGAAAAGAAAGATGGTCCGAAGGAATCCGGCATACCTTCTGCATCGCCGGCAGAGGCCGGGAAAGAGGATAAGCCGGAAAAGAAAGGCAGTCCGAAAGAATCCGGCACGTCAACGGCATCGTCGGCGGATGCTGGAAAAGAGGAAATCCCGGCCCCCATCTCTCTTCTTCCGCTTCAGGAGAAGGAAGCGTATGCAATTCTGAATGGTTATACGGAAGATCAGCTTTATTCTATTACGGTGGAAGAGATTCTTCAAAGCCTCAGGGATGAACGAGGAGAAAAGATTCAGATTGCAGAAGATGCCAAGGTGGTATGGTCATATTATTATAATGAGGAAACCGGAGAGCTGGAGCAGGATGTCTATCATGTGATTGATCGAAGTGAGACAGTAGATCTGACGGATTTCTGGTATGGAATCAACGAGGGATATAAACTGGATTTAATTATTGGGAAGGGAGTCCAGCTGGATGCAGCCGGTACTTTATACCATATAACCGTATATACGGACAACATAGAGGAGAAAATCGGATATCGTGTTTATACGGAATCCGGAGAACTTTTGAGTGGGAAGATGATGACTACGGGTTCAACACTTCAGGACGTGCTGGATGTTCCTGTAATCTATACTTCATTTGTTCCATCAACTCACGGGGAAGACGGCACTTATCGGATAGCGATGGATTCCTATATTGCGTCTGATTACGCATCTGAGAGGAAAGACGGATATCCGGAGATCGATGTAAACGTCTATACGATGAAAGAGTTTAAGGAACATTACAGGGAAGGACAGTCGGATTCCCTGACAGGGGCGTCCCCAATTACGGAACAGATATTGAATGTTGAGAATGGCGCCAACGCTTATTCGGGTACATTCCATGCGCCGAATCTGAACGGAAACCCGCAGGAGGCGGAGAATATCTTTTGCATCGTATACTCGGAGAGTAGTACAGGAAAGATTTTGGGATACACAGGAGTGGTCTTTATTGTTCGCACTCAGGAGCAGGAGATAAAGGGACGTGTCTATTCTTATGAGAACAGTCAGATGCAGGATGTGGTTTCTCTTGACCAATCACGGTATATGGGCAGCGAGGAGGGTTCCTGGTATCTGAATGTCAAGTCGGATGAATCCAACGGACTGGACGTCAGGTATGGTTTCGGCCGTTTGATCTACGCGGTGAAATCAGGCTATAATCCGTCATATTCCAAGGGAAATTACTATTTTGCCATGGAGGATACCGGCAATATTCGGTCCGTGAAAAGAACTGATACACGTGAAGATATTACATCGGAGATTATGCCGGAAGACAAATCGAGTCTGCCTTATGGGATTCATCTGAATCTCAGCAGGGAAATGCCCCAGCATTTTGAAGTGACATTTCAGGATGGCACAGTGATCGATTATATGCGTCCGAGACTGATATCCGCGGAAACATCCGGTACGCCTTATGAGAAAGCGCCGCTGGTCGGTGAGAAGGACCGCTGGTTCTGGGTTGAAGGTGCGGCAGGATATGAAAATAAGGCATTTGTGGTAGAAAACAGCGGAGAAAGGACACTGGATACCATATATGGATATGGATATCAGACAATATTTTTGCTGGATGAAAACGCGGAAATGCAGACTCTGAAACCGATTTTTGGTAAGAGTGATAACGCAAGGGTTTATTCCGGGGATGAACAGATATCCGGTGAATCGGTGAAGGATTTTTCCAATCCGCCGGTATTCTATGATGTGATCGTTGATGATAATCCGAAGAACTATCAGGTAACCTTTGTGAAGAAGGCAAAGGGTCCGAAACTGTTTGTAAATGGTCCGGATAAGAGAGAAGTGTTTCTGACCCAGCATTTTGAAAACAGGCATGATATTCTGATTGCGAATGTGGGAAGCGAGGAACTGACCGGACTGACGGTGGAACTTCTGGATGCGGTAAATGTAAAGCTGGACGACTACTGGACGGTGGGAGGGGCTTACAATGACACACTGGCTCCGTTTACTACGGTAGAGGCCGAAAGTATGGATAATCTGGCTAAAATCCGTCTTCTGCCGGCAGGAGAGGGAGAGATTAGTGGCAGATTGAAGATTTCTGCTGACGGACAGGAGGACGTGTATATCGAACTTACCGGTTATGCCAGCAATCCCGATATCATCACTGAGGAACTGAGCAGCGGAGTAAAGTATGTGCCTTACTCCTATATGATAGCCACGGATAATATGTATGAGTGGGTCGATGTAGGCTTTGAACTGGACGGAGAGCTGCCGGAGGGACTGGAGTTTTATGAGAAAACCGGCGAGATTTACGGTACACCCCGGGAAACCGGCGAATTCGATATCACGGTGCGGGCTTATTTCAGTGATACGGAATTTGCGGATGTAGAGAAAGAACTGCATTTGACCATAAAGGAGAACACCAATGATAACGCATTCTATGCTTCCGATGAGGGATATGAGATTGAGGAATTCATCGGTACGGAAGCAGGTGCCGGAACCCACGATTATGTACTGGAATCATATTCCGACCAGTTGTTTGTATCTTCCGGTAAATATGAGGAATTCATCGACCTGTGGCTGAACGGAGAACGGCTTGTTCGAGACGTAGACTATACGGCAGAGAGTGGAAGCACCCGCATGACTATTAGAAGCCAGACATTCCGGAATAAAGCGAAAGCGACCGGAACCAATACGATTGCCGCTGAATTCCGCGTAAATGGGGACAGGACAAAGACCATGAAACGAACAGCGCAAAACTTCCGAATCTCATCGGAGGTTTCCGGTGGCGGACATTCCGGCGGGGGAAGTTCCAGTGGGGGAAGTTCCGGCGGAGGTTCTGGTAAGACTGCGGTAAAGGGGAATCCGCCGCTGGTATTTAACGGTGATTTCTCCCTTTACAGTGATACATACTGGGTTGAAGATACTGTCGGGTGGTGGTACAGGCTTCCAGATGGAACCTGGCCGGCCAATATGTGGTGTTATCTGCCCTATAAGGGTGTCGTCGAGTGGTATTATTTTAATGCCGATGGATATATGGTAACCGGCTGGTTCACGGATGCGGATGGAAAGAGGTATTATCTAAATCCATTGTCTGACGGTCTGAAGGGACGTATGCTGACCGGCTGGCAGCAGATTGACGGTAACTGGTACTATTTCAAGGAGGAATCGGATGGAACGAGAGGTTCCCTGCAGACAGATACCTGGATTGGCGAGTATTATGTGAATCGGAACGGTATCTGGAGGGAATAGTTTAAGAGGAAACAGAGCCGGAATATTTTATCGTCGGTTCCGCTAAAAAACACTTGCAAACCTTCCGCGGATATTATATGATACTGTCATGACGTGCGACTGGCGGAAGCAGTGGGATACCACAAGGGAGCACGTATGAGAAACAGCCGACCGCCTGGGCACCATATTTTGTGATGCCCAGGCTTTTTTTATTCATTCATACTTAAGGAGGAATCACCATGCAGAAACTGGATCTGGCAAAGGACCTGAGAGAGAACAGCTATCCGGGGCGGGGAATCGTGATCGGCAAGACGCCCGACGGAAGCAAAGCGGTGACGGCCTATTTTATCATGGGCCGCAGCGTCAACAGCAGGAACCGCATCTTTGTGGAGGACGGGGAGGGAATCCGCACGCAGGCCTTTGACCCGGCGAAGCTTACGGATCCCAGTCTTGTGATCTATGCCCCTGTGCGGGTGCTGGGCAACAAGACCATCGTCACCAACGGAGACCAGACCGACACCATCTATGAGGGCATGGACCGGCAGCTGACCTTTGAGCAGAGCTTGAGGAGCCGTGAATTTGAGCCGGACGGCCCCAATTTTACACCCCGGATTTCCGGCATCATGCATATCGAAAACGGCGGCTACAATTACGCCATGTCCATTTTAAAGAGCGCTGACGGCGACCCGGCTTCCTGCCGCAGGTTCACCTTTGCCTACGAGAAGCCACTGGCGGGAGAGGGACATTTTATCCACACCTATATGCATGACGGCAATCCCCTGCCCAGCTTTGAGGGGGAGCCCAAGAAGGTGGGAATTCTGGATTCCATCGATGAGTTCACAGACCTTCTTTGGACCAATCTGAACGAGGACAACAAGGTATCCCTGTTTGTCCGCTACATCGACATTAAGACCGGAAACTATGAGACAAGAATCGTGAACAAGAACCGGTAATTCGGCCAGGTGCAGGATACCGGAAATCCGGTAGTCTGACACGAACAGAACACTGGAGAAGCCTATACCTTCCTAAGGCAGAACATTTAGAAAAGGAGAATTCGTCTATGAATGAACTGGAACTGAAATATGGCTGCAATCCCAATCAGAAGCCGTCCCGCA
>CANQRW010000065.1 GCA_947626365.1 uncultured Lachnospiraceae bacterium | reverse complement strand
TGCGGCTAACAGGACTTGAACCTGCACGGTCTCCCACCAGAACCTAAATCTGGCGCGTCTGCCAATTCCGCCATAGCCGCAAAATATCTGTCGTGATTATCTTAACATAGATCAGTCCCGGAGATAAGAACGTAAATATTTTCGTTAATATTGCCAGTCTGAAGAATGATTCAGATTTTCAAACTGGGCCAGCTGGATTCGAACCAGCGAAATGCAGGAGTCAAAGTCCTGTGCCTTACCGCTTGGCGATGGCCCAATATCTTAGTCCTTTTATATTTCGCTGAGTATTTCGCGCATCATATCCGCGCATTTCCTCAACGGTTACATCATAGCATAAAGTCACTTTTATTGCAAGAAAAAGCTGTTTACTTCATTGTTTGGCAATTATCTATTTGACAAGAAGCCGTTTAGAGAATTATTATATAATAAGGCGCGTAGGAAGCGGCTAAATTCAACATAAGGAGTGTGTGATGATGAGAAAGAATCTTGTATTTGCAACGGCTCTCATGCTGGCGAGTGCTGCCGTCAGTATTCCTGCTTATGCGGCGGGCTGGCAGAAGAACGACACCGGCTGGTGGTATGCTACCAATGACGCGGGAACCACCTGGTACGCCAATGAGTGGCAGTGGATTGACAGCAACGGCGACGGAACAGCAGAATGCTATGGCTTTGATGCGAACGGTTATATGTACGAGAACACCACTACGCCGGACGGTTATACGGTTAATGCAGACGGAGCATGGACTGTAAACGGAGTAGTGCAGACTCAGGCGGCAGCGGCAGTACCCGGTAATACCGCTTCGAACCAGGAAGCTGCGCCGGACGTAACAGGAACCTACAAGGGGAATTATGACGGACATCCGGCAACTGCCCTGATTGAAGAATATAACGGTTTCTATTACGTGGAAGTGGACTTTTTCCTGAAGGGCGATCTTCCTCCCTATGTTGGGAACGGCGTATTTGAGGATGCATGGTCTCGCTTTGCGTTTAATGGGGATTCGCTCATATTCACAGATTTAGCCTCCGGACAGACAGTAGCTTTTGTAAAAACGGCCGGCTGATATCGAAACAAAATTTCCTTGCAAAATATAAGTGCCCATGCTATGATTACTGCGATGCTGCATAGGGCACAGGCGTGCTCTTGACATCTCGGACTGTGTACGGGTCCGACAGGACAACTGAATATAGAAATGACCGGTGCCTCTGACCAGCTTTTGCTGGTCAGAGGGTAAAAGGGAAACAGGTGCGAATCCTGTACGATCTCGTCACTGTGATTGGGGAATACAAGGCGATGCGCTGGCGCGCAGTCACTGACAGGAATATCTGTCGGGAAGGCCGTCTTGTGTGAAGATCCATAAGCCAGGAAACCTGCCGGGCGTTTGGTACAGGGACTTTGTCCCAGGCCACGAGGAATTGGTCGTATCGTACAGGCGCTGCCGCTACAGGCAGGGTCTCTTTCCGGATTACCCTTTATCCTCGTGGATAGAGGTTTTTTGTTTTATGTCAGTATGCAAAAAACGCGCCAGTGACGTTTTGTTTGTATTCTGCAAGATAAAAGACAACAAGATGAGAGACAAGATAAAAGGAGTCGTGTGATCATGAAAAAGAGACTTTCTGTGTTGTTGACAGCCGCTTTGCTTCTGGCGGCGCTGACCGCCTGCGGCAGCAATACTTCCGGCAGCGCTTCCGATATTTCCCAGGGCAGCGAAGAGAATGTCCAGAAATCGGAGCCGGCGGAGGATGACGAGGAAAACTATGATACCGGGGACGCTTCCCTGGACGATCCCCGCAACGCTGATGAGATCGGTGAGAACGAGCTGCTGGTGGTCAGCTTCGGCACCAGTTACAATGACAGCCGCCGTCTGACCATCGGGGCCATTGAAAAAGCCATGGAGGACGCTTTTCCCCAGTGGAGTATCCGCCGGGGATTTACCAGCCAGATCATTATCGATCACGTCATGAGACGTGACGGCATTGCCATTGACAATGTAGGCGAAGCTTTGGACCGGGCCGTGGAAAACGGAGTCAAAAATCTGGTGATCCAGCCCACCCATCTGATGGATGGTTTTGAATACAATGATCTGGCGGAAGAGGCGGCTCAGTATGCCGATGCTTTTGAGGCCATTGTTATCGGAGAGCCTTTGCTGACCAGCGACGAGGACTTTGCCGCCGTAGCCGAGGCTGTCGTTGAGGCCACGGCTGAGTACGACGACGGCAGTACCGCTATCGTCCTTATGGGACATGGTACCGAGGCCGAATCCAACGGCGTCTATGCGAAAATGCAGCAGGTGCTTACAGATGCCGGAAATACAAATTATTTTGTGGGTACTGTGGAGGCGGAACCTTCCCTGGATGATGTGCTGGCAGCGGTGAAGGCAGGCGAGTATACCAGGGCGGTACTTCGTCCGCTGATGGTTGTGGCAGGCGACCATGCCAACAATGATATGGCAGGGGATGATGAAGAATCCTGGAAGTCCGCCTTTGAGGGCGCAGGATATGATGTTGTGTGCCTGGTCAACGGTTTAGGCGAACTGGAAGCTGTTCAGCAGCTTTTTGTGCAGCATGCCCAGGCAGCGGTTGATTCCCTGGGGCAGGTTTCTTCTGAGACAGCTTCAGGCAGCCGGGAGGCCGGAGGAAAAGATTTACAGGTTCAGGAGTCCGGGCAGGCAGATGCTGCGGATGAAGCGGTGTCGCAGGCAGGTACCTCAGGGAAGAGCGGGAAACCGATTTATGGGGATTCCCTCAAAGACGGAACCTATGAGATTGCGGCAGATTCCAGCTCTTCCATGTTCAATATTGAGGCCTGTACGCTCACTGTGAAGAATGGTCAGATGACGGCCGATATGACCATGGGCGGGACCGGATATCTGTATGTGTATATGGGCACCGGCGAGGAAGCCGCGGCTGCCGGTGAGGACAGTTATATTCCCTTTGCGGAAGATGAGAAGGGCACTCATACCTTTACGGTTCCCGTGGAAGCGCTTAACAGCGAAATCGCCTGCGCGGCGTTCAGCAAAAATAAAGAGACCTGGTATGACCGTACTTTGGTCTTCCGGGCAGATTCCCTGCCGGCGGATGCGTTTGCCGATGGGGTTTTTACGACAGCGGAAAGTCTGGGGCTGGAGGATGGAAATTACACCGTGGAGGTGAGTCTGTCCGGAGGTTCCGGCCGTGCCAGTGTGGAGAGTCCGGCGCAGATGACGGTTGAGGGCGGCGCTGCCATGGTTACTATCGTGTGGAGCAGCTCCAGTTATGAATCAATGAAGGTGGATGGCGTGCAGTATGAGCCTGTCAGTACGGAGGAAAACTCTGTCTTTGTTATTCCGGTATCGGCTTTTGATTCTCCGATACCGGTACAGGCTGTTACAGTCGCCATGAGCAGGCCTCATGAGATCGAATATACCCTGTATTTCGATTCCTCCGCCATTCAGGCGCAGTCATGAGGCGGCGTGTCCGATTCCGGATTTCGGTACTGCTCTGCGTGCTGTGCCTTCTGACAGCCTGTACGGGGCCTGACCGGGGAGCTGGAACCGTGTTGGAATCCGGGGGAACTCCGTCCGGTCCGGAGAAGCCTGTGTGGGGCGGCATGCAGTCCGAGGGTCATATGGAACTGGCCTATGCCAGGCAGTTTTCCGTGGATTATTATTCCGGCGGTTATGCGCTGATTACCATTGGCGGAAACGACCGCTTCCTGCTTCTGCCGGAGAATGGGGAGATTCCGGAGAAACTGGATGAGGATATTACCGTGCTTCGGCAGCCTCTGGATAATATTTATCTGGCGGCGTCCTCAGCCATGGATTTTTTTCGGGAACTGGGGCGGCTGGACCAGGTGCGGCTGACCAGCACCACCGCCGCCAACTGGAGCATCCCGGAGGTTTTGGAGGCGCTGGATGACGGAGATATGCTCTATGCCGGGCGGTACAGCGCGCCGGATTATGAGCTTCTGCTGGATCAGAGGAGCAGTCTCGCCATCGAGTCCACCATGATCTATCACAGTCCGGAAACGGCGGAGCAGCTGGAAGCGCTGGGCATACCGGTGATGGTGGAACGTTCCAGCTATGAGCCCCATCCCCTGGGTCGTATGGAATGGATCAAGCTATATGGCCTGATTGCGGGGGCGGAGGAGGAGGCCGAGGCGTTTTTCAATGGTCAGATGACTCAGCTGGAGCCAATTTTGGGAAAACAGTCCGAGGGCGAAGACGGACCTTCCGTGGCATTTTTCTACATCAGCTCCAACGGCAGTGCCAATGTGCGGAAACCGGGAGATTACATATCTCAGCTGATTGAAATGGCCGGGGGCAGCTATGTTTTTGACGATTTGGATGCGGGAGATAACGATCTGTCAACGTTAAACATGCAGATGGAATCCTTCTACGCCGGGGCGCGGGACGCGGACATCCTGATATACAACAGCACCATTGACGCGGAGCTGGAGACGCTGAATCAGCTTCTTCAGAAAAGCGGGCTGCTGGCTGATTTTAAGGCGGTTCAATCAGGCGATGTGTGGTGTACCGGCAAGGATATGTACCAGCAGGTTACGGGACTGGGGGATCTGCTGGCTGATCTGCACAGCGTGATTTCCGGTCAGGCGGGAGACGGGGAGAACCTTACCTTCCTGCACCGCCTGCGCTGAGGCGTCCGGAACGAAGGAGAAAGGCGGTGTGATGATGGGGATCCGAGGCGGAGGCGGCGCGTTCCGGAAGGAGCGGAATGGAGAATGTGTGTCCCGACAGGAGCGAAATGGAGAGTGTGTGCCCCGGCAGGAACGGGAAAGAGAACGGATATCCCGGCGTACCCGGTATGTCTGTGGTTATATCCTTTTGATTGTTCTGGTCTGTCTGCTTCTGGCGCTCAATCTGGGACTGGGAAGTGCTGCTTCCCCCGGTCAGATTCTGAACGCGCTCATAAATCCGAAGGGAGAGGAAACTGCGGTGGGAATCCTGTGGCAGATCCGCTTTCCCCGCGCGTTGGCTGCGGCCCTTCTGGGAGGAGCCCTTGCCCTGTCTGGCTTTCTGCTCCAGATGTTCTTTGCCAACCCCATTGCCGGTCCTTTTGTGCTGGGTATTTCATCCGGGGCCAAGCTGGTGGTGGCGCTGACCATGATCGCCGCCCTCGGTCAGGGGCTTGTGCTGAATTCCGCTGTCCTGATTGCCGCTGCTTTTGCGGGGGCCTTGGCGTCTATGGGATTTATACTGCTTGTCTCCGGCCGGGTTCGGCGGATGTCCCTGCTGATCATCTGCGGAGTGATGATCGGGTATATCTGTTCCGCGGTTACGGATTTTGCGGTAACTTTCGCGGATGATTCCAATATTGTCAATCTGCATAACTGGTCCATGGGCAGCTTTTCCGGTACCAGCTGGGCCAATGTGCGGACCATGTCGGCAGCAGTTCTGGCCGGTCTGTTTTGTTCCTTTCTGCTGTCCAAGCCTATGGGAGCCTATCAGATGGGAGAAGCCTATGCCGCCAGTGTGGGAGTGAATGTGCGCCGGTTCCGGATAGAACTGATTTTGCTTTCCAGTCTGCTGTCGGCATGCGTTACGGCGTTTGCCGGTCCCATCTCATTTGTAGGCATCGCTGTTCCCCATCTGATCAGGGAACTGTTCCGAACAGCCAGGCCGCTGATCGTTCTTCCCGCCTGTTTTCTGGGCGGAGCCGTGTTCTGTCTGTTCTGCGATTTCATTGCCCGCACAGTGTTTGCCCCCGCGGAACTGAGTATCAGCTCCGTGACGGCGGTATTCGGCGCGCCTGTAGTCATCTGGCTTATGCTCCACAGGCAGAAAGGAATGCAGAATGAACGATGAACTGTTGTCCGTAAGAAATCTTTCCGCAGGCTACGGCGGGCGAATCGTCGTAAAAGATGTGGAACTGTCTGTGTCTCCAGGCCGTATCCTTACGCTTGTCGGCCCTAACGGCGCGGGCAAATCGACGGTTCTGAGGACGATCGCCGGGCTGCTGCCGCCGATGGAGGGGGAAATCTATCTGGAAGGCAAACCCCGGACAGAGATGCCGGAAAATCAGTCCGCCAGGCTGATGGCAGTTCTGATGACGGAACGGGTGGTTCCGGAACTGATGACATGCCGCGACGTGGTCAGCGCGGGGAGATATCCGTATACCGGGAGGCTTGGCATTCTTTCCGAGAGGGACCGGGCGGAGGCAGACCGGGCCATGGAACTGACCGGAGTCGCCTTTCTGGCGGAAAGGGAGTTCAGCCGCGTCAGCGATGGACAGCGGCAACTGGTCATGTTTGCTCGGGCCATCTGTCAGAGACCCCGCCTGCTGATCCTGGACGAACCCACCTCTTTTCTGGATATCCGGTACAAACTGGTGCTGCTGTCTGTCCTGAAGGATCTGGTCAGCCGGGAGAATCTGGCGGTGATCATGTCCCTTCACGAGCTGGAACTGGCGCGGAAGGTCTCGGATGTGATTGCCTGCATAAAGGATGGGGCAGTTGACCGGATGGGGCCGCCGGATGAGGTTTTCTCCGGAGGGTATATTGCGCAGCTTTACGGTGTGACGGATGATCTGCTAGAGCAGACCCGTCGGAAGGGAATTACAGTGGAGGGGCTTCATGACGTTTGAACATTACATCCGCAGCGGACAGAAGCTGCTTCGGTGCGGCTATACTACCGGCACCTGCGCTGCTCTGGCGGTTCAGGGGGCCGTCACCCTGCTGCTTTCCGGCCGCATCCCGCGTACTTTGAAACTTGTGACGCCTGGAGGCCTGACTGTGGAGGTGACGCCCCGGTCCTGTTATCTGACAGACGGCGGGACTGCCGTCTGTTCTGTGGAAAAGGACGGGGGAGACGATGCGGACGTGACCGACGGCATGGAGATTGTCGCCGCAGTGAATTGTGTCGGCAGGGCAGGCGTTGTCATTGACGGAGGCCCCGGCGTGGGCCGCGTGACGAAGCCTGGTCTGGATCAGCCGGTGGGCGCGGCGGCGATTAACAGTGTCCCCCGGCGTATGATTCGGGAGCAGGCTCTTGGCGTGTGCCGTGCCTGCGGATATACGGGAGGGCTGAAGATCGTCATTTCCGTACCCAGAGGCGAGGAAGCGGCCCGCCTTACGTTCAATCCCAATCTGGGAGTGGAAGGCGGCATCTCGATTCTGGGAACCTCCGGCATTGTGGAGCCGATGAGCCGGCAGGCCCTCATTGACACTATTGAGCTGGAACTGGGTCAGGCTGCGGAAGCCTCTGACCGGCTTATTCTGACTCCTGGAAATTACGGACTGGATTTTCTGAAGAGTCAGGGCTGGAACCGGCTGGGAGTCCCTGTGGTGAAATGCTCCAATTTTATCGGCGACGCCCTGGATATCGCCGCCGGCTTGCCTTTTGCGGAAGTGCTTCTCGCGGGACATATCGGAAAGCTGGTTAAGCTGGCAGGCGGCGTGATGAATACCCATTCCCGCAATGCGGACTGCCGCAGGGAGATTTTCTGCGCCCATGCTGCCGTCTGCGGCGCGGACGCAGGTCTTTGCCGGGCTCTGATGGAGGCAGCTACTGCCGACGCCTGTATTGAGCTGTTGGACCGGTCCGGTCTGCGCCGGCCTGTTATGGAGGGGATTCTGGCCGCCGTTCAGCGAAGCCTGGACCATCGGGCGGCAGGAGCCTATCAGATTGGCGCGGTGTTATTTTCCAGCCGGTTCGGCTGTCTGGGAGCTACGGAGGATGCTGAAACGCTTTTGCGGAAGTGGCGGAAACAACAGAAATAGCAGAGGAGGACGGATATGGTTCATTTTGTAGGCGCCGGCCCCGGCGCGCCGGATCTGATCACGCTGCGGGGGGCGCGGCTTCTGCGGGAAGCGGATGTGATTATTTATGCGGGAAGCCTGGTTAATCCTGAACTTTTGCAGCTGGCCGGACCGGACTGCCGTATCTATAACAGCGCTGAAATGACGCTTGAGCAGGTGCTTGGGGTTATGGCTGCCGCGGAGCAGGCGGGACAGACTACGGTGCGTCTTCATACCGGCGATCCCTGCCTTTACGGTGCCGTGCGGGAGCAGATGGATGCCCTGGATGCAGTCGGAATCGCCTATGACGATACGCCCGGCGTGTCCAGCTTCTGTGGCGCGGCTGCGGCGCTGAACGCGGAGTATACCCTGCCCGGCGTCAGCCAGACTCTTATCATCAGCCGGCAGGCGGGACGCACTCCTGTGCCGGAAAAGGAAAATCTGGCTGCTCTGGCCTCTCATGGCGCGTCTATGGTTCTTTTCCTTTCTGCCGGAATGCTGGAGAAGGTGCAGGAAGGCCTTCTGCAGGGAGCTTTTGTTTCTTCTACGCCTGCGGCCATTGTCTATAAGGCTACCTGGCCGGAAGAGAAAATCGTCCGCTGCACGGTGGGCACGCTGGCAGAAAGCGGCCGGAAAGCCGGGATCCGCAGCACCGCCCTGATTCTGGCCGGCGACTTCCTGCAGCCGGAGTATGAGCGCAGCCGGCTCTACGATCCGGCTTTTACTACCGGCTTCCGCAAAGGAGAATCAAAATGACAGGAAAAGATTACGGAAATGCCGATGGAAAAGGGACGCTGTCCTGTATTGCGTTTACCGGGAAAGGCAAAATTCTGGCAGACAGGCTTGCTTCCGCACTGGGCGGCGAGGCCATGCGATGCGGCGAGCCTCTGGGCCTCAGGGAGTGGACGGCCGACCGCTTTGCGGCTTCCCGCGCTCTTATTTTTGTGGGAGCGGCAGGCATCGCGGTTCGGGCCATTGCTCCTTATGTGAAAGATAAAACCGCTGATCCGGCGGTAGTGGTGGCAGACGAGGAAGGCCGTTTTGCCATTCCGATTCTGAGCGGACATCTGGGCGGCGCCAACGATCTGGCGCGGGCAATTGGAAGGGTCTGCGGCGCGGTGCCGGTGCTGACCACCGCCACCGATGTAAACAGCGTGTTCGCGGTGGACGAATGGGCCAGACGCCAGAACTGCGCCATAGTCAATATCGGAAAGATCAAGGAAATCTCCGGTCGTCTGCTGGCTGGCGGCACAGTGCGTGTGTGCAGTGACTGGCCGGTGGCAGGCGCTTTGCCGCCGGGGATCCAGATATCGGAAGAAGGAGACTGTGACATGCGGGTCAGTCTCTGTGCAAAGACCGGAGATTCCCCCACGGAAAGCAGGGATGCGCTGTGGCTGGTTCCCCGTATTGCCGTGCTGGGCGTGGGATGCAGAAGAGGAATATCTCAGGAGGCGATTGAAGAGGCCATGGCTGCCCTGCTTACGGAATCCGGTCTGTGCGAACAGGCTGTCTGCGGAGCGGCAACCATCGATCTGAAGCAGAATGAGCCGGGACTTCGGGCTTTCTGCGCCGCTCACAAATGGCCTCTGTACGTTTACAATGCGGAGCAGCTTCGGGAGGCAGCCGGCAGTTTTGCGTCTTCCGCGTTTGTGGAGCAGGTGACCGGTGTGGATAATGTATGCGAGCGGGCGGCGGTACTGGCGGCAGGAGGTCCTCTTCGGCTGAAGAAGAGAACCGGAAACGGAGTTGCCATGGCGGTGGCCCTCAGACCATTTGAGCCGACCTGGAGGTGGCTGGATGAATAAAGTGTATGTGGTGGGGATTGGTCCGGGAAGCGCAGACGGTATGACGGAACAGGCCAGGCGGGCCCTGTCTGCCGCTGATGTCCTGTGTGGATACACGGTATACATTGATCTGGTGAAGGGACTTTTTCCGGAAAAAAGGATTCTGACAACTTCCATGAGGCAGGAACTGAAGCGCTGCCGGGAGGCGCTTAACATGGCTGCGGAGGGCCAGACGGTGGCTCTGGTCTGCAGCGGCGACGCGGGGGTGTACGGCATGGCCTCTCCACTGCTTCAGCTGGCTTCGGAGTATCCGGAGGTGGAAGTTGAGATTGTGCCAGGGGTGACGGCGGCTCTTTCCGGCGCAGCCCTGCTGGGGGCGCCTCTGGGAAATGATTTCTGTGTAATCTCCCTTTCGGATCTGCTTACGCCCTGGGACGAGATTGAGAAACGTCTGCGTCTGGCGGCGGAAGGGGATTTTGCCGTCTGCCTGTATAACCCCGGTTCCCGCAATCGGGCGGATTACCTGAGGAAAGCCTGTGATATTCTGCTGGCCGCGGGAAAGTCCCCAAAGACCCGGTGCGGCTGGGTTCGCGAAATCGGACGGCCCGGCCAGAAGCGCCGTATTCTCACTTTGGAAGAGCTGAGAGAAGAGGCGGCTGATATGTTCACCACAGTCTTTATCGGCAGCAGCAGTACCGTTTTTATGAATGACTGGCTTGTCACGCCGCGGGGGTATGGAAATCTATGAAAATCGTACTGTTTGGCGGCACCACAGAAGGGCGGACCCTCTCCCGGGAACTGGCATCGCTGGGGGCGGAAGTAACGGTCTGTGTGACTACCGATTACGGACGGGAGGAACAGGGACAGGGGCCTGGAATTACCGTGCATGCGGGACCGTTGGAAATCAGCGGCATGGCTGCCGTACTGAAGGGGGCCGCGCTCTGTATCGACGCCACCCATCCCTATGCCGTGGCGGCTACTGCCAATATACGCTCGGCTTCTGAACTTGCCGGTGTTCCCTGCCTGCGGCTGTCACGCAGTCCCAGCCCTCTGCCGCCGGGATGCGTGGAGGCGGAGAATGCGGAGGAGGCGGCCCGTTATCTGCAGAACAGGGCAGGAAATATCCTGCTGGCGACAGGCTCGAAGGATCTGCCTGTGTTTTCCGTGCTGGGCGGGAGCCGGCTTTATCCGCGTGTGCTGCCTGCGGCGGAAAGTCTGGCCGCCTGCGAAAGGGCTGGAATTCCGAGGCGCAACATAATCGCCATGCAGGGACCTTTTCAGCGGGAACTGAATCTGGCTTTGATTCGGCAGTTTTCCATCCGTTATCTCGTCACAAAGGATAGCGGGGAGGCAGGAGGGTTTGAAGAGAAGGCGGAAGCCGCCGCTGACGGCGGCGCAGTGCTGGTGGTTCTGCGTCCCCCGGCGGATCCGGGGGAAGATTATGATGCCATTTTAAATTACTGCAGGGGGCTTTTGACATGAAAGTGACACTTTTGGGGCTGGGAAGCGGCGCACCGGAGACCATTACGGTCCAGGCGAGGAAAATACTTGATACGTCCCGGCTGATCATCGGGGCGCCCCGTCTTCTGTCAATGCTGCCGCCCAAAGAAGGCGTCAGATATATTTCAGCCGTTTCCGCCGGGGATATTCTGGCGCGGCTTCAGGAACTGGCCGGCGGAAGTCATCCGGCAGAGGAGACCGGCAGCGGTCTTTCGTCAGAGATGGCCTGCGGCGGTGCCCCGGGAGGCAGCAGGCAAACTGTGGATGCCGGTTCGGTCAGACAGCCCGTCCGGGCGGCAGTGGTATTCAGCGGCGACAGCGGTTTTTATTCCGGTGCCCGGCTGCTTTTGCCTCTTCTGAAGGAGCAGGGATACGAGACGGAGATTCTGCCCGGGATCTCCAGCGTGCAGATGTTTTCCGCCCGTCTGGGCCGGTCATGGCAGGAATGGCGCCTGGTGTCCGCCCATGGCATGGACTGCGACGCTGTCGCGGAGGTTATGAAAGGACAGCCGGTGTTTTTTCTCACCGGAGGCTGCCTGGGACCGTCGGATCTTTGCGCGCAGCTGGCGGAAGCGGGACTGGGAGAACTTCCGGCAGCAGTGGGAGAAAATCTGTTTCTTGCGGACGAAGCGGTGACCCGCGGCACAGCCGGGGAACTGGCCGGCCGGACCTTTGCGCCTCTCAGCGTTTTGCTGGCGGAGCCTGCGCCGCTTATGCCAAGGCATACGCCCGGATGGCCGGATGACTGGTTTATCCGCGGTCAGGTGCCTATGACGAAACAGTTTGTACGCGCCGCCATCCTGGCAAAGCTGGCTGTCTCGTCCCGGGAGATCTGTTGGGATGTGGGAGCCGGGACGGGAAGCGTCAGTATTGAGCTGGCGTCGGCCGCCCGCCGCGTATACGCTGTGGAATGTAAGCCGGAGGCCTGTGAATTGATCCGCCAAAACCGGGCCAGGCACAACGCCTGGAATCTGATTCTGGCGGAAGGCCATGCGCCTGAGGCGCTGAAAGGACTTCCGGCGCCTGACGCGGTGTTCATCGGCGGCAGCCGCGGAGAACTGGCTGCCATCGCGGATGCGGTTCTGCGGAAAAATCCTTCCGCCCGACTGTGTATTGCTGCCGTCACGCTGGAGACGCTTCAGGAGTCCATGAAGGTTCTGGCCGCCCATGGCATTGAGGCGGAGATAATCCAGCTGGCTGTCAGTCTGGGAAAAGCAGCCGGCAGCCGGCATCTTCTCACGGCCAACAATCCGGTTTTTCTTGTTGCGGGAAACTGTAAGTAAAAATGTAAATGGAAACGTGAGGAACTGCGGATGATACAGCTTATTCTGACTGCGCCTGCTTCCGGCAGCGGCAAAACCATGATGACCTGCGCCCTGCTTCGGGCTCTCCAGAAGCGGGGGCTTAATCCCTGCGCCTTCAAATGCGGACCGGATTACATCGATCCCATGTTCCATCGAAAGGTCCTCGGCGCGGAAGGCTGCAATCTGGATCTGTTTCTTTCGGATCCGGCTGCGGTCCGAGCCCTGTACGCCGCATACTGCCGGCGGCATGACGCTGCCGTGTGTGAAGGCGTCATGGGGTATTATGACGGTCTTGGAGGCGGCACGGACCGGGCCAGTACCTGGGATGTGGCGGATACGCTGAAGCTGCCGGTGATTCTGGTTCTGCGCCCCGGGGGTGCCGGTCTGACGCTGGCGGCCCTCGTGCAGGGCCTGGACCGGTTTCGCGCATCCAGCCATCTGGCCGGCATTCTTCTGAATGACTGTGCGCCGGTTCAGGCGGAAAGCCTTGCGCCCGTGCTGGAGCGGGAGACCGGGCTTCCGGTGCTGGGCTGTCTGCCTCATCTGCCTCAGGCGGTGGTGGCGAGCCGCCATCTGGGGCTTTACACTGCTGACGAGATCACGGATATGGACCGGCGTCTGGATGTGCTGGCGGCTGCCCTGGAGGAACACGCCGACCTGCCCCGCCTGATGGAACTTTGCGGCCGGCCGGCGCCCAGCCTGCGGGAAACGTTCGGAGGCCGATTGCCATTTGGCCGGTCGGAAGCCGGCGTCCGCATTGCCGTAGCCCGGGATGAGGCGTTCTGCTTTGTTTACGATGAAACGCTGAGAACTCTTGAAGCCGCCGGAGCGGAGCCGGTGCCGTTCAGCCCTCTTGAGGACACTGCCCTTCCGCAAAATATCGGCGGCCTGTATCTGCCCGGCGGTTATCCGGAGCTTTACGGAGAGAGGCTGGCACGGAATGAGAGGATGAGGAAAGCTGTCCGCGAGGCAGTGCAGAGCGGGATGCCCACAGTAGCGGAGTGCGGAGGTTTTCTGTATCTGTGCCGGAGTCTGGAGTGCGGGGATGGAGCGGTACGGCCCATGGCGGGAGCGCTGCCGGGGCTGGGCAGCAGGAAGGAACGGCTGGTCCGGTTTGGATACGCGGAGATGACAGCGGAGGAGGACAGTCTTCTGTTTCGTGCAGGTGAGACCGTGCCGGTTCATGAGTTCCATTATTGGGACTGTACCGGGGACGGAAACTCTTTTGCATTAAAGAAACCTGTGACCGGACGCAAATGGAAGGAAGGATTTGCCTCTCCGTCCCTGTACGCGGCATTTCCCCATCTGTATTTCGCCGGCCATCCGGAGCTGGCCAGGCGTTTTGTGCAGGCTGCAAAGGAGGTTTTGAGATGAAATTCTGTATTGCGCCGCCGGATGAGGAGGCGCGTGCCGCGGCCCATGCCCGATGGGCCGCGTGTGCCCATCCGCTGGGCAGTCTGGGACTGCTGGAAACCACGCTGGAGGATATCGCCGCCCTTACCGGAGACGCGGATATTTCACTGACGCCCAGGACGCTGCTGGTTTTTTGCGCCGATAACGGCGTAGTATCCCAGGGAGTGACCCAGACGGGAAGTGATGTTACCGGCATAATCACCAGAGGACTGGCCCAGGGAACCGCGACCGTATGCCTGATGGCCGGCCTGGCGGACTGTCAGGTTGTCCCGGTGGATATGGGCGTCCGGGATTTCGAACCTTTTCCCGGCGTATTGGACCGGCGGATCGGAAATGGGACCGGCGACATCACCCAGGGGCCGGCCATGACCCGTGCCCAGGCGGAGCAGGCGATCCGGACAGGGATGAATCTGGCGGCGGAGGCAAAGGCCTGCGGAACCAGGCTGCTGGCTGCCGGTGAGATGGGAATCGGCAATACCACAACCACCAGCGCCGTGGCGGCTGCCCTGCTGGGGATCTCGCCTGATGAAGCCGTCGGAAGAGGAGCGGGGCTCTCAGATGAGGGGCTGCGCCGCAAGCGGAAGGCGGCAGCAAGGGCCCTTCAGGTCAACGACCCCAATCCGGAAGACCCCATTGACGTATTGGCCAAAGTTGGAGGGCTTGATCTGGCGGGACTGTGCGGACTGTTCTTAGGCGGGGCTGTCTGCCGGGTGCCGGTTCTGGCGGACGGAGTCATCAGCGCGGCGGCAGCCTTATGCGCGGTTCGTCTCGCTCCTGCCGCGGCCCAGGCGGTCATTGCCACCCACTGTTCCGCGGAGCCTGCGGGGAAGATGCTTCTGCAGGCCATAGGGAAACGGCCGTTCATCACGGCGGGTATGCGCCTCGGGGAGGGCACCGGCGCAGTGGCGGCGATTCCTCTTTTGGATATGGCCTGCGCGGTCTATATGAGAGGGCAGCGTTTTGAGGACTGCGGTATCCCTGCCTATCAGCCTGTGGGAGGTGAATCATGTTTACCCTTGTGATCGGAGGCGCGGCCAGCGGAAAAAGCCAGTATGCGGAGGGGCTGATTCTGGCAGCCGGACCGATGCCCCGCGTCTATATTGCCACCATGGAGCCGTCTGACGAGGAGTGCCGGGCCCGTATTCGTCGGCACCGCGCCCTTCGTGCCCGAAAAGGCTTTGAGACGGCGGAGTGCTATACCGGCCTGGCAGGGCTCCGGCTGCCGGGCGGCGGAGCGGTACTTCTGGAATGTATGGGCAACCTGGTGGCGAATGAACTGTACAGCCCGGCAGGCGCGGCTGCAGGAACTAACAAAACAGCGGATACCGTACCGCTGGCTGAGTACACCGCGGCGGACAAGGCCGCGATTGTCCAGGAGGGTCTGGAAGCGGCGGCGGTTAAGTCTGCGATTCTGCGTGGAATTGATATGCTGCGGCTTCGGTGCCGGGAGCTGGTGGTAGTCAGCAACGAAGTGTTTTCCGGCGGCCGGGATTATGAAGAGGGTACGCTCCGTTATCTCCGGGTTCTGGCGGATGTCAACCGGGCTCTGGCGGAACGGGCCGACCGTGTGGCGGAGGTTGTCTGCGGTCAGGCCGTATATTACAAAGGAGGGGAGCAGGCGTGACGATCATCTTTCAGACCATTGCCGTGGCATTCGCCATGTTCAGCGCGCTGCCGGTTCCCCGGTTTGACTGGAATGAGAGAAATATGCGCTTTGCGCTGTGCGCGTTTCCCTTGGTTGGCGTGGTGTGCGCCGCGTGCTGGATGGTTATTGCCTTTCTTCCGCTGCCCGGTTTTCTTCGGGGAACCTTGTTCTGTCTCGCGCCCCTGGCAGTTACCGGCGGCATTCATCTGGACGGTTACGCCGATACCTGCGATGCCATGGCCAGCTGCGGCAGCGCGGCCCGGAAACAGGAGATTCTGGAAGATCCTCACTGCGGGGCCTTTGCCGTTATCCGTCTGTGCAGTTATTTTGCGCTGTACCTGGCGCTGTGTGTCACATTGACACCGTCGCCCCGCGCCGTGATTTGTGCTGGTCTGGGCTTTGTCCTTTCCCGCGCGCTGTCCGGATGGGCTTTGTCCTCTTTGCCTTTGGCGAAACATACCGGCCTTGCCCATACCTTTGCCGAAGCGGCGGACCGGCGGATGGTGAGCCGTGTTCTGGCTGTCCTGGCTCTGGTTCTGGCCGCGGCGCAGGCAGCCGCGGGCGGAGGGGCTGGTCTTGCCATGGCCGCGGCGGCAGGCCTTGTCCTGTGGCGTTATGCCCATGTAGCCAGGGTTCAGTTTGGCGGTATTTCCGGTGATCTTGCAGGCTGGTTTTTACAGAAATGCGAACTCTGGCAGCTGGCGGCGCTGGTGTTCTGCCAGATTTTGGAGGGAAACCTATGATCTTTATTATCGGGCCGCTGTTCAGCGGCAAAAGGGTTTACGCCCGAACCTTCTGCAGCGAGGAGGAAATGTGTCCGGACGCTCAGGAACTGGCTTTCGGGGAAGCCGATCTGCCGGCCCTTGCCGACCGGCTGGCAGAACAATATAAAGTGGTGATTTCCACGGAGACCGGAGGCGGCGTGGTTCCGGCGGATGCTGTCCTGCGGGCTGACCGGGAGGCGGCAGGCCGTCTTGCCTGTCTGCTGGCAGAGCGGGCGGACACGGTAATCCGTGTGTTCTGTGGCCTTCCTATGGCGCTCAAAGGCCGGCTTCCGGAGGATTTGCCGGTCGGAAGCCGTTCTGGGACCGAAAATATGTGAGGAAACCTGTATGTATGTGACTTTTGCGGTTTTGGGCGGTTTTCTGCTGGATCTTCTGCTGGGCGATTCGGCCATCCCCCACATTTCCCATCCGGTAGTGATTATGGGACGATGCATTGCCTGGCTAGAGAGCGGTCTGCGCCGCGCCTTTCCGTCAACGCCGGAGGGTGAGAAGGCTGCCGGACGGGTGCTGGCGGCGGTACTGCCGCTGGGTACTCTGGCAGTTACCGGGCTTATATGCCTGGGCGGAAGGCTTTTACATCCCGCTTTTGGATTTTTTCTCCAGATGCTGTGGTGCTGGCAGGCGCTGGCCCTGAAGGGTCTGGTTCTGGAGAGCCGGGACGTGTACCGTGTGCTGCAGACCGGAGATCTGTCTGCCGCCCGGAAGGCGGTGGGCCGCATTGTAGGCCGCGATACCCGGGAACTGACCTGTGACGGCGTCATAAAAGCCGCAGTGGAGACGGTTGCGGAAAATTTTTCCGACGGGGTGCTGGCGCCGCTGTTCTATATGCTGCTGGGCGGCGCGCCTCTGGCGATGATGTATAAGGCGGTCAACACCATGGACAGCATGGTGGGATATAAGAATGACCGGTATCTGTATTTTGGCCGGGCGGCGGCCAGGCTGGATGATGCCGCCAATTATCTTCCGTCCCGCATTGCGGCTCTGTTCTGGATCGCGGCTTCCGGGCTGGCGGGACAGGATATGGCCGGAGCCTGGCGCGTCTGGAGGCGGGACCGGCGCAGGCATGCCAGTCCCAACTCGGCCCAGTGCGAAGCTGCCTGTGCCGGGGCGCTGGGCGTACAGCTGGCGGGACCGGCCAGTTATTTCGGCAAGGTGTATGAAAAGCCGACAATCGGGGATGATCTGCGGCCGGTCTGCCCGGAAGATATCCTGCGGGCGGATCGGATTCTGATCATTGCGGGGATTCTGGCGCTTACAGCGGGAATTTTCCTGCGGACCCTTATGATATAAGTGTGAATCCATAACCTAAATTTTGAGCGCACTTGCCCCTTGGATGGAAAACGTCTTTTTTAAAGTTTATCCAGC
>CANQRW010000064.1 GCA_947626365.1 uncultured Lachnospiraceae bacterium | reverse complement strand
GATTTATCATATCCCGGACACCTATCCCATTCATTTTACCCACCTGTATTGTCCGAAAAAGCGGTTTGAGGAAGTACGCCAGGAGGGCGGCTGGCTGTTTTTGCGGAAAGGGAACGGGTATCTGGCCCTGTGGTGCAGCGAGGTCCTGACGCCTCATGACGATATGCTTTTTGACTGCGAACTGCGGGCTTACGGGGACGATATGGCCTATTTCTGCCTGTGCGGAAGCCGGAAGGCATACGGGGACTTTGAGGCGTTCATTGAAAACGCCAGGAAACAGGAACCGGCCTATGATAAGGAGACGAAGACCCTTACGGCGGCGGAAGGATACAGGCTGGAATATCGGACCTGCGCCGATGAGACTCAGTATATTGATTAATGTAAGAGGAAGAGAAGGAGTAAAATATGCGCTTTTATGAGGAAAATAACTGCCTGATGGGCAGGGAGCAGCATGAGACCCTCCGAATCGAGGCCTGGGGAACTAACGCCCTGCGGGTGCGGGTGACCCAGAATGCCTGCTTTTCCGGGGCGGACAAGGGCCTGGAGCCGCTAAAGGACAAGAGCTTGGAGCCGCTGACGGGCAGCAAAGCAGGAGGCAGCAGGATGGAGGGCGGCAAGACGGGCAGCGAAGCGGAAGGCAGCAGGATGGAAGGCGGCAAGACGGGCAGCGAAGCGGAAGGCAGCAGGATGGAAGGCGGCAAGACGGGCAGCGAAGCGGAAAGCAGCAGGGCGATGGGCTGCGAGGCGGAAGGCGGCCGTGCGGAGGGCTGCGGGACAGGTGACAGCAGTACGAAGGGTGGCGGCGCGGAGATCGTCATCACAGAGCAGTCCGCGGAGATCCGCAACGGAAAGCTGCGCTGCGTGTGTTCCGTAAACGGCTGGCTGGAATTTTTCAGCGGCGACCGGCCGATCCTCAAGGAATACTGCCGGGATTTCCGCCAGGCCAACGACTACGCCCCGGCCATGAAGGTAGAGGCTCGGGAGTTTAAGCCGGTCAGCGGCAGCGGCTACCGGATCACGGCCCGGTTCGAGGCGGATGAGAAGGAACGGATCTACGGCATGGGCCAGTACCAGCAGCCCAACCTGAACCTGAAGGGCTGCGTCCTGGAACTGGCCCAGAGAAACGCCCAGATCAGTATTCCGTTTTACGTGTCCAATAAAGGATATGGTTTTCTGTGGAACCATCCGGGGATCGGCGAGGTGATGTTCGGCGCCAATTATACCCAGTGGAGAAGCGAATTGTCTGAGGAATTAGATTACTGGATCACAGCGGACGATACGCCCAAAGGGATCCTGAGAAACTATACGGATGCGGTGGGCCGCGCGCCGGAATTCCCGGAGAACGCCCTGGGGCTCTGGCAGTGCAAGCTGCGCTATCGGACCCAGGAGGAGGTCCTTGAGGTGGCCCGGGAATACAAGCGGCGGGGGATTCCTCTGGATGTGATCGTTATCGACTATTTCCATTGGGTGCGCCAGGGTGACTGGAGTTTTGACCCGCTGTACTGGCCGAATCCCCAGGCTATGGTGGATGAGCTTCGGAAGCTGGGCGTCCGCTGCATGGTTTCCGTGTGGCCTACGGTAGATAAGAAGAGCGTGAATTTTGAGGAGATGCTGGAGCGGGGACTCCTGGTGCGGACCGAGCACGGCTCCATGCAGTGCCATGACCTTCAGGGAGATACGGTGACCTACGACGCCACCAATCCGGAGGCGCGGCAGTTCATCTGGGATAAGATAAAGGAAAATTATTACCGTTACGGCATCGACATGTTCTGGCTGGATTCGGCGGAGCCGGAGTTTACCTTCTATGACTATGAAAATTACCGCTATCACGCAGGACCGGCTCTGGAGGTGAGCAGCAGCTATCCCAGGGAACATATCAGTGGCTTTTATCAGAACCAGAAGGCGGAGGGACAGAAGGATATCGTGAACCTGATACGAAGCGCCTGGGTAGGAAGCCAGAAATACGCCGCCCTGGTGTGGTCCGGGGATATTCGTTCCAATTTCGCCACCCTTCGGGCCCAGCTCAGCGCCGGCCTGAATATGGGCCTGGCCGGGATTCCCTGGTGGACCACGGATACCGGCGGTTTTATCGGCAATATCACCGACGAGCATTTCAATGAGCTGCTGGTACGGTGGTTTGAGTTTTCCACTTTCTGTCCGGTACTGCGGATGCACGGAGACCGGGGGCCGCATGATATTCCGGCGCTCTCCGATCTGGATTACGGCGGGGGTTTTTCGGAGACAGGCCGCCCCAATGAGCTGTGGAGCTACGGCCAGGAGGTCTATGAGGTGCTGAAAAAGTATCTGGATCTGCGGCTGGCCATGAAGGATTATATCAAGTCCCTGATGGATGAGGCCAGCGAAAATGGTTCTCCGGTGATCCGAACTATGTTCTATGAATTCCCGGAAGACGGCCGGTGCTGGGAGACGGAGGATCAGTACATGTTCGGTCCCCGCTACCTGGTGGCGCCGGTCATGGCCCAGGGAGTGACGGAGCGGCAGGTCTATCTGCCGGCGGGGCAATGGAAGAGCATCCATGACGGAAGTGTCCTGGAAGGCGGCCGGACTATAACGGCGCAGGCGCCCGTTGACATCATTCCGGTCTATGAGAAGGTGGGCTGAAGAGGGCAGGATAGCCGATAGATTGAAAACCGGCTGAGCGGCCATATTATGGGGCTGCTGCAGAAATATCACAGTGAAATCAAATATTCACTGCAGCAATTCTGCAGCAGCCTCTTTTTTCAATTCGTAAAAAGTCCTTGTGCTGGATGGATTTTTATATTATACTGGTGAGAAGGGGTGTATGGCAATGCGAGTGATAGCCGGAAGCGCCAGGAGGCTGCAGCTTAAGATGCTGGATGGGCTGGAGACCAGGCCGACTACAGACCGGATTAAAGAGACGCTGTTCAATATGATCCATCTCGATGTGGTTCAGTGCCGTTTCCTCGACTGCTTCAGCGGCAGCGGCGGTATTGGCATTGAGGCGCTGAGCAGGGGAGCGGCGGAAGCGGTCTTTATCGAGAAATCGCCGAAGGCAGCAGAATGTATCAGGCAGAACCTTAGGACCACTCGCCTGGAGGACAGGGCGAGGATATTGACCTGTGATATTATGGCCGGGCTTAAGCGGCTGGAAGGACAGGGCGCCTTCGATATTATTTTCATGGATCCGCCTTACGATCATCAGTGGGAGAAACTGGTGCTTGAGTATCTCCGGGATTCTGAACTGGCGGTTAGGGACACCATGATCATTGTTGAGGCTTCCCTCAGAACGGATTTTTCTTACGGGGAAGACCTGGGATTTGCCGTCACCCGGAATAAAGAGTACAAGACTAATAAGCATGTTTTTTTGCAGAAAATGTAGGATAGGAGCAGATTTATGGCAGTTGCGGTTTATCCCGGGAGTTTTGATCCGGTTACGCTGGGACATTTTGACATTATTGAGCGCAGTTCCAGGATTATGGACAAAGTTGTCGTGGGAGTTTTGAATAATAGTGCAAAATCTCCGTTGTTTTCTGTGGAAGAACGTGTTAATATGTTAATGGATGTTACAAAGGATCTGCCCAATGTGGAGATTCGGGCATTTGAGGGACTTACGGTAGATTTTGTGCGTGCCTGCGGCGCCAGCGTTATCATCAGGGGACTCCGTGCAGTCACGGATTTTGAGTACGAACTGCAGTTATCCCAGACCAACCGCGTGATCGCGCCGGGGGTGGATACTATATTTTTGACGACGAATCTGAATTATTCCTATCTCAGTTCCAGTATTGTGAAAGAGATAGCCATGTACGGCGGCGACATCAGCGCATTCGTCCATCCGGAGATTGCCGATAAGGTGCGGGCCAAGGTGGCAGGCAAGGATAAATAAAAGGGGGAATACATATTATGAGCAGAATCGAACAGTTGATCGCGGAGATTGAAGAGTATATTGACAGCTGCAAGCCGCAGCCGTTTTCTAATAATAAGATCTTAGTGAACCGGGAAGAACTGGAGGAGCTTCTGGTAGAACTGCGCCTCCGTGTTCCTGACGAGATCAAGCAGTATCAGAAGATTATCAGCAACCAGGATGCGATTCTCAATGATGCCCGCACCCAGGCGGATGCCATGCTACGGGAGGCTACAGCCCAGACCAATGAGATGGTGAATGAGCACGAGATCGTGCAGCAGGCTTACGCCGCCGCCAACCAGATCGTCGATGAGGCCAACCAGCAGGCGCAGCATATTCTGGATGCGGCCGTCAATGATGCCAATAATATCCGTCAGGGCGCTGTACAGTACACGGACGATCTGCTTGCCGGCCTGCAGAATATTATTTCCCATTCCATGGAGACCACGCAGAGCCGGTTTGAGTCCTACATGAATTCCATGCAGTCCAGCTATGATGTAGTGACCGGCAACCGCAATGAGCTGAGAGTGCCGGCTGATTCTTCTAATGAACATACGGAAGAGTACCCGCCAGAAGAATAAAGATCAGGCAGGAGACCGCCGTGTGCAATAATTTCCACAGGATGTAATGCCGGATGTTCAATCCGGCATTTTTTGTAACGCTTCTGGTCTGGAAGATGCCGGACAGGCCGCCGAAGGCGACGATGGCTGTGATCCAGAATCCCTGGTTCCATCCGGTCATGGACAGAGAGACAGCGCGGATTCCGGTAGTGATCTCGGCGGTGCCCAGAAGAATTGCCTTGAGGGAAGGGCTTATTGGACCGGGAACAGACTGGATGAAAACCGCCAGGATGGAGAACAGCATAATGTAGCCGCCAATCCGCACCATGATCTCAATGGAATTCATCATGATGGCGTCGAAATCGAAGTCAGGGAGAGGAGACCGGCTGTCTGTGCCGGTGTCAGCATGCGTATGGATCTGGCGGTAATCGGAGCCGTACACCTTTCCTGCAAGGAAGGCGATGGGAAGAATGGGCAGGTACAGGGCGGCCATAACAGTCCATATGGGAACCTGGGGACACAGGCTGGCAGCCGTATATCCCAGAAGGAACATGGGGCTGGAATGATTGCTGATGGCCAGAAGACAGCTGGCTTCCGCCTGCGACAGCCGGTTCAGAAGCCGGAATTCGCCGCAGGTCTTGGCCCCCATGGGATAGCCGCAGAGAAGACCGGAGACAAGGACATATCCGCCGTCATCGGAGAGATGAAGGACATGCCGCAGAAAGGGACGGAACGGCGCAATAAAGAGAGGCAGCGCCCCGACGGCCACGATGACATTGGAGCAGATCATAAAGGGAAGCAGGGTGGGCAGCACCGTCTGGGACCACAGAAGAAGCCCGCGGCTGGCGCCTTCAAAGGACAGCGCAGGATGGGTCAGAAGCAGAAGCAGCAGGAGGATGGCGAGGATTTTTTTCATGACTGTCCAGGGATCTTTTTCTGTAATGTATATGAGGAAACGCATGTGAGATATGCCGCGGTTTCCGTGTCTGCCGCAGACGCGGGAGGTAATCATGGGGCGGCTGAGGAAGCGCTGACTGCCTGCGCGGCAGCTGAGGAGGCGCTTGTCGGCCTGTACATCAGTTAGGAAGCGCTGACTGCCTGCGCGGCAGGCGAAAGGGAGATCAGGATCAGTGAGAGAATATCTGCCGGAGAGATTCAAAGAAGAGATGAAAGCCCTGCTGGGTGATGAATATCAGGCGTATCTGGACAGTTTCGACTGTCAATGCGCGAGCGGCCTGCGGATCAATACGCTGCGGTGGACTCCGGAACAGGCGGCGGAGAAGCTGCCGGCTCTAAAAGACCGGGTGCCGTGGACAGACAACGGATTCTATTATGACGACAGTCAGAAAATGTCAAAGCACCCCTATTATTCCGCGGGACTCTATTATCTGCAGGAGCCCAGCGCCATGGCGCCTGCCCGGCTGCTTCCGGTAGAGCCTGGAGACCGGGTGCTTGATCTGTGCGCGGCGCCTGGCGGAAAAAGTACGGAACTGGGGGCGCGGCTGAAGGGCAAGGGCCTTCTCTTTGCCAATGATATCAGCAGTTCCAGGGCAAAGGGACTTCTTAAGAACCTGGAACTGTTCGGAATTTCCAATATGGTTGTGGCCAGCGAAGCGCCGGAGAAGCTGGCGGCGGTTTATCCGGAATATTTTGACAAGATCCTGGTGGATGCGCCCTGCTCCGGCGAGGGAATGTTCCGGAAAGAACCGGATATGGTGAAGGATTGGATGCGGCGGGGGCCGGAGTATTACGCGCCCATCCAGCAGGAGATCCTGGGATACGCGGTGTCTATGCTGAGGCCGGGAGGCTTTCTTCTCTACTCCACATGTACCTTTTCCGTCATGGAAGATGAGGAGAATGTCCGGCGGCTTATGGTGCGGTATCCGGAGATGGAGATGGTTTCTATTCCCGTCTTTCCCGGCGCCAGCGGCGGCGTGGGACTTTCCGGCTGCCTGCGGCTGTTTCCCCATAGGGTGAGGGGAGAAGGCCATTTCCTGGCCTTGCTGCGAAAAAAGGGCGGCCGGACGGCAGAGCAGACCAAAACGGACAGCCGCGGCGCCTGCGGTATCCATGGCACCTGCGGGCCGGAACTGGCTGCGTTTCTTAAAAATACAGGTATTTCCTGGGAATCGGACCGGTTTATGACAAACGGCGATCATATCTATTATCTGCCGGAGGGATTTGTTCCGGAGAAAAGAATTCGGTATCTTCGGACCGGCCTGTATCTGGGAAATGTCAAAAAGGGGCGGTTTGAGCCCAGTCAGGCGCTGGCCATGGCGCTGGGCGGGGATACCTGCCGGAACCGAATATCTTTCGGAGCTGAGGACGATCGTGTGATCCGTTACCTGAAGGGCGAGACTATCCCGCTGAGAGAGTGTGAGCCGGATGCGGCCGGGTGGTGCCTGGTCTGTGTGGACGGCTTTCCACTGGGATTTGCCAGAGGGAACGGAAGAAGCCTTAAGAATAAATATTATCCCGGATGGCGGTGGGTGTGATGAAGAAAAAGGATGCGGGAGGCGGAAAAGGCGGTCTTTTGCGGTTGGATAAATATCTGGCGGACATGGGCCTGGGAAGCAGAAGCCAGATCAGGGAAGGCGCCCGCAAAGGGAAAATCCGTGTGGACGGCGCAGTGGAAACAAACCCGGAACGGAAGATCGATCCCCAGGCGGCGGAAGTGACCTGGGACGGACAGCCGGTTGCTTACGTCAGCCAGGAATATTACATGCTGAACAAGCCTCAGGGCGTGGTTTCCGCCACGGAGGACAAGCTCCATCGCACGGCAGTGGACCTGATCGCTGACCGGCGGAGAAAGGATCTGTTTCCCGTGGGACGGCTGGATATTGACACGGAGGGCCTTCTTCTCATTACCAATGACGGCGATCTGGCCCATCGGCTGCTGTCGCCTAAGAAGCACGTGGACAAGACCTATTACGCCGAGGTGGAAGGGCGGCTTCCGGAGGACGCGGCAGAGCGGTTCCGGGCAGGAATCATTTTGAAGGATGGGACGGAGACCATGCCGGCAGTGCTGCGGATGGAAGATGGGCTGTCTTCATGGGATGAAGGCGGTCCGAACGGACGGCGTTCTCGGAATAAAGGCGGTTCAGATGGCATGCTTCCTCAGGATGGCAAGGATTCACGCAGCTTATTTTCTCAGGATGAAGGCGGTCATGAACCCCGCCAGGCGGTGCTTCTGACCATCCGGGAAGGCAAATTCCATCAGGTGAAGCGGATGTTCGAGGCGCTGGGCTGCAAAGTGACGTATTTAAAACGGATTTCCATGGGAAACCTCAGATTAGATGAGACTCTGAGGCCGGGGCAGTACCGGCCCCTGACGGAACAGGAGATTGAGATGCTGAAGAAGCAGTCGAGAAGCGGCAGATTGTGAAAAGACAGACAAGAGACAGGCGGAGGAAGGAAATGCTGGAAGGAATCAAGGCGTTTATTTTTGATCTGGACGGGACACTGGTGGACTCCATGTGGATGTGGAAGGCCATCGATATCGAATATCTGGGACGGTACGGTTATGAATGTCCCGACGATCTGCAAAAGGTGATCGAGGGAATGAGCTTTTCCGAGACGGCAGTCTATTTTAAGGAGAGGTTTCAGATTCCCGATTCCCTGGATGAGATTAAAGCGGCGTGGACGGAAATGTCCATCGATAAGTACCGCTATGAGGTGCCCCTGAAGCCGGGGGCGAAGGAGTTTCTGGACTATGCCCGGGAACACGGGATCGTCTGCGGCATCGCTACCAGCAACGGCAGGGAGATGGTGGACGCGGTTCTGACCTCTACCGGGATCAAGGATTATTTTCAGGTGGTGACTACCGCCTGTGAGGTGAAGGAAGGAAAGCCCAGCCCAGACATCTATCTGAAGGTGGCTGCGGATCTGGGAGTAGAGCCGGGCCGATGCCTGGTGTTTGAGGACGTACCTGCCGGTATTTTGGCCGGAAAGCGCGCCGGCATGAAGGTATGCGCCGTGGCCGATGAATTTTCCGAGCATATGAGGGAAGAGAAAATGGCCCTGGCCGACTATGATATTGAAGATTATCTGGAGCTGTTTGAGAGGGAGACGGCAGTCTCTGACTGACCCCGCGGGGCAGTGGGATGAGAGATAGCGGGCAGACGTGCTGCGGCCGATGGAGGATGGAGTGACGGTATGATTCATGATTTTCTTCCGATTAGTATGGAGGATATGAGACGAAGAGGCTGGGAACAGTGCGATTTTGTCTATGTGTCCGGGGATGCCTATGTGGATCATCCCTCTTTTGGTCATGCCATCATTTCCAGGGTTCTGGAAGCTCATGGCTACAGGGTGGGAATCATTGCCCAGCCGGACTGGAGGGATAAGGAGAGTATCCGGATTCTGGGGAAACCCCGCCTGGGTTTTCTGGTGTCTGCCGGTAATATGGATTCCATGGTGAACCATTATTCCGTATCGAAAAAGCGACGGCAGACGGACAGCTACACGCCGGGCGGCGTCATGGGAAGGCGCCCCGATTACGCGGCGGTGGTCTACGGTAATCTGATCCGTTCCGTCTATAAGGACAGCCCCATTATCCTGGGAGGGATCGAGGCCAGCCTGAGGCGGCTGGCGCACTATGATTACTGGTCGGATAAACTGAAACGGTCGATTCTGCTGGATTCACAGGCGGATCTGATCTCCTACGGCATGGGAGAGAAATCCATCGTGGAGATTGCCGACGCTCTGAACGCGGGAATCGCCGCGAAGGATATTACGTTTATCGACGGCACGGTTTACCGGACCAAAAGCCTGGATTCGGTTTACGATTATCAGCTTCTGCCGGATTTTGAGGAGCTTTGCTCTGATAAAAAGAAGTATGCGGAAAGCTTTGCCGTTCAGTACCGGAACACAGACCCATTTTCCGGAAAGCGGCTGGCTGAGCCTTATGGCGGGACTGTATTCGTGGTTCAGAATCCTCCTGCGAAGCCTTTAAGTCAGCAGGAGATGGATGACGTCTACGACCTGCCCTATATGAGGACGTACCACCCTTCCTATGAGGCGGCAGGCGGCGTGCCGGCCATCCGTGAGGTGAAATTCAGCCTCATCAGCAACCGGGGCTGTTTCGGAGGCTGCAGCTTCTGCGCCCTGACATTCCATCAGGGAAGGATCATTCAGGCCAGAAGTCATGAATCCCTGGTGAAAGAGGCGGAGTTGCTGACCCGGGAGCCGGATTTTAAGGGATACATTCATGACGTGGGAGGCCCTACGGCCAACTTCCGTTTTCCTGCCTGTGAGAAGCAGCTGGAGAAGGGAGCCTGTCCCGGAAAACAGTGCCTGTTTCCGGAGCCCTGCCGGAATCTGAAGGCGGATCATAAGGATTACATCAGCCTGCTGCGAAAGCTGCGGGCCGTTCCGGGGGTAAAGAAGGTGTTCATCCGGTCAGGAATCCGTTTTGACTATGTGCTGGCTGACAAAAGCTGGGAGTTTCTGCGGGAACTGTGCAAATATCATGTCAGCGGTCAGCTGAAGGTGGCTCCGGAGCATGTGTCGGATTCGGTTCTTGCGCTGATGGGAAAGCCCAGACACGCCGTTTACCAGCAGTTTGTGAAGGAATATCAGGCGATGAACCAAAGCCTCCATATGGATCAGTATCTGGTGCCGTATCTCATGTCCTCCCATCCCGGCTCCACATTGAAAGACGCGGTGGAGCTGGCGGAGCATCTGCGGGATTTGGGATATATGCCGGAACAGGTTCAGGATTTCTATCCCACACCCTCCACCATCTCCACCTGTATGTACTATACCGGCTATGACTGCCGGACCATGGAAAAAGTCTATGTGCCGAAAAATCCTCATGAGAAGGCCATGCAGAGGGCTCTGATCCAGTACCGGGATCCGAAAAATTACGATCTGGTGGTGGAAGCCATGAGGAAAGCGGGCCGGACGGATCTGATCGGTTTTGATAAAAAATGCCTGGTAAAGCCCAGAAAGCTGGCAGAGAAAAGGGTTGTACCGGAAAAACGGACGCCGGACGGCCGGAAAAAGGAGCAAAAAGGAGAGAAGCGTTATGAAGATAGCCATCGTCACGGGAGCATCCTCCGGAATGGGAAAGGAGAGCGCCATTCAGATCGGGGACCGGTTTCCGGCCATTCAGCAGATCTGGGTCATCGCAAGAAGAAAAGAAAGGCTTGAGGAGCTGGCGGCACAGATTCCAACCGGGGTCCGCTGCTTTGGTCTGGACATTACGGAGCCTCAGGCGCTAACGGAGCTGGAGACGGTTCTCAGACAGGAGAAGCCGGAGGTGAAGATCCTGGTCAACGCCGCCGGTTACGGAAAGATCGGCGCAGTGGGTGAGACGGATATGGGAGAGGAATGCGGCATGGTCCGCTTAAACTGCGAGGCTCTCTGCGCCGTCACCCACCTGGTCCTGCCCTATATGAGTTTCAACAGCCGGATCATTCAGTACGCGTCCGCGGCGGCATTTCTGCCCCAGCCCGGCTTTGCCGTCTACGCGGCCACGAAAGCATTTGTCTTAAGCTACAGCCGCGCCCTGGGAGCGGAACTGAAGAAAAGGGAAATCTATGTGACGGCAGTCTGCCCCGGCCCGGTAAAGACGGAGTTTTTTGATATTGCGGAGACCAACGCTGTCATTCCGCTGTACAAAAAGCTGGTTATGGCCAATCCCAGGAAGGTGGTTAAGAAGGCCCTGAAAGATTCCATGGCGGGAAAGAGCGTGTCAGTCTACGGAATCGTCATGAAAGCCTTCCGGCTGCTGACAAAGGCGGTTCCCCACAGGTGGATTCTGGCAGCGATGGAACGCATGGGGCAGAGCGCGGCGAAGGAGAGTTAAGGAGGTTCGTCTGCGGCAGGCAGACAAAGCCGGCTCAGGCGATACAGGCGGAGAAAGGATGACAGGCAGATGACAGGCGGAAAGAAGCAGAAAGGCGATTACGGATACCGGAACCGGCGGAAAATGATTCAGCTGGCAGAGGTTTTATTTGGAGCGGCGGCGATCATCGCCCAGCTGCTGGCGAGAAATTTTACGGACAGCCAGGCAGCCAGAAATGTGCTGACTGTCATGGCGATTCTGTCGGTTCTGCCGACAGCCAATGTGGCGTCGCCTTTTCTGGCGGCGATTCGCTATAAGACGCCGCCCGAGGAGTTTCACAAAAAAGTACAGCCTTATGAGAGCAAGGGACTGGTGCTGTACGATCTGGTCGTCACCACCAGGGAGCAGATTCTTCCCTTCGACGCGGTGATGGTTCATCCCATGGGCGTAATCGCCTGCTGTCCCGCGGAAAAGATTGACACGAAGAAAGCGGAGAAAACTCTGAATGAAAGTTTTCGGCGGCAGAAGCTGGATCCTAATGTAAAAATCATGAAGGATGAGAAGGCATTTTTCAATCGCCTGGCGGGGCTTAAGCCCATGTCGGAGTATGAGGACGACGGCAGCGTGGAGTATGCGGCCAGAACACTGAAATCCATGTCCATGTAACAGAATTGTTTCACAGGCAGAAGGAGTGTACATGAGGATCCTGACGGTATCAAAAAATGAAGCCGGTCAGCGGCTGGACAAGCTTCTGGCTAAATATATGAAGCTGGCGCCCAAAAGCTTTCTTTACAAAATGATCCGAAAGAAAAATATTACGCTCAACGGGAAGCGGTGCGACGGTTCCGAGCGGCTGGCGGAGGGCGATGAGATCAAGCTGTTTCTCTCCGACGAGACGGTGGAAAAGTTTTCCGCTGCTCCGATTTTGGAGAGTGGAAATCTGGTGGCTGTAGGGGAAGAAAAGGCTCTGTCGCCCACAGGGAAGGAAAAGCTGGATATTATCTATGAGGACGATCATATCCTTCTGGTCAACAAGCCTGCCGGTATGCTGTCCCAGAAAGCTGTGGACACGGATGTTTCTCTGGTGGAGCATGTCATTGCCTATCTTCTGGACAGCGGTTCTCTGACAGAGGAGGAGCTGCGTACCTTCCGGCCGTCGGTGTGCAACCGGCTGGACCGGAACACCAGCGGGCTGGTCGCGGCTGGGAAATCCCTGGCGGGACTTCAGATGCTGTCCCGGGTTTTTAAGGACAGAAGTCTCCATAAATATTATCAGTGCGTGGTGAAGGGGCGGCTGTCAGAGCCCCAGCGGATCACTGGATTTCTGATGAAGGACGAGAAGACCAATCAGGTGACGGTACATGAACGGGAGGTCCCGGAAAGCGCGGAGATTGTGACGGAATATGAGCCGCTGGCGGTGATTTCTGCGGGGTGCGGCCAGGCCGGAAAGGATTATGTCGGTCAAAGCCATGTCAGGCAGAACTTTGCCGGACAGAGTTATGCCGGGCAGAATTTTGCCGGACAGAATTCTGCTGGACAGAGTTATGCCGGACAAAACTTTGCAGGACAGACTCCGGCGGAATTCACCTTTCTGAGAGTGGCGCTGATCACGGGGCGGACCCATCAGATTCGTGCCCACTTGGCCTCCATCGGCCATCCCATCGTGGGCGATCCCAAATACGGCGACCGGCGTATCAACGAGATGATGAGAAAGCAGTACGGCATCCGGCGTCAGCTGCTTCATTCCAGCGAGATGGTTTTTCCGGAAATGCCGGAACCTTTCGCTTACTTAAGCGGCAGGAGATTTGAGGCTCCGCTGCCGCAGGATTTTAGGAGGATCTTATCGTGGGAACCTGGAATTCCAGAGGGCTTCGGGGCTCCACCCTGGAGGACATGATCAATCATACCAACGAGGTATATCGGGAGAAGAAGCTGGCTCTGATCCAGAAGGTGCCGACGCCCATCACTCCCATTAATATCGATAAGGAGACCCGGCATATCACCCTGGCCTATTTTGACCAGAAGAGCACCGTAGATTATATCGGGACTGTCCAGGGACTTCCGGTGTGTTTTGACGCTAAGGAGTGCGCGGTGACTACCTTTCCGCTGCAGAATGTCCACGAACACCAGGTGCGCTTCATGCAGGAGTTTGAAGAGCAGGGAGGCGTGGCTTTCATTATCCTTCACTGGACATCCCTGGATGAAATTTATTACGTTCCCTTTGATGAGCTTTACGGCTTCTGGATGCGGATGCAGCAGGGGGGAAGGAAAAGCTTTACCTATGACGAGTTGGACAAATCCTGGCAGATCGGGCATCACCGGGACGTGCTGGTCCATTATCTGGAGATGATCCAGAAGGACCTGGATCGGAGAGAGTGAGATTTTCCGTCAGCAACGGCCTTTCTGACCGGATCAGCAGGGACTTAAAGAAGAGAGGTTTTAAATTTATCGGTTCGGTCACGATTTACTCCCATCTGCAGGCCTGCGGAATTATTAATGATCACGCGGAGGACTGTCCCTGTTATCGGAAAATCAACGAAGCGTTTCCGACGGTAAGGCGAAAGCCGGACCAGTAGGTGGGACAGGCAGGACGTGTTCCCTGATGAAATAGCTGGTAAAATCGGGAATCCGTGCTATAATGGACATAACTGAAGAATCAGGACGGATTTTCATATGATCAGGGCATGAACAGGAGGGCGGAAGGACATGAAAGATCAGGAGAACAGAAAATATATCAAGCTTGGGATTACCGGCGTGGCCGTTGTGGTGGTCAGTCTGCTGTGCTTTTTCCTGCTGTTCCGGCTGAAGGATGTTTTCGCGGAAATTCAGGTGGTAGTCGGGATTCTGACTCCGTTTCTCTATGGAGCCGTGATCGCCTATATTCTGGCGCCAATCTGCAATCGGATCGAAGGGGTGCTGGTTCGGCTGCTTAAGCTGAAACCGGAGAGGAAGGGGATAGCGGAGGCATTGTCCATTGTGCTGTCCCTGGTTCTTGCCCTGGCGCTGATCTGGATTCTGGTTATGCTGGTATTTCCCCAGGTGTGGAGCAGCATTATCAGCATCGCCAACGCCATTCCGGGACAGCTGGCGGCTGCCAATGAAGGCCTTCATAATCTTCTGGAGAGTCAGCCGCAGCTGCAGGTTTATTGGGATGAATTTTCCAGCAGACTGACTACGGAGGTGACCGGCTGGCTTAAGACCGGGCTTCTTCCCACTGTGGGAACCATGGTGGAGCAGGTGGGATCCCAGCTGGCGGTGTTTGTGGGAATCGTGAAGAATCTGTTTCTGGGGATTCTGATCTCCATTTATTTTCTGGCCAGCCGCAGGCAGTTCGCGGCTCAGAGCAGGATGCTGCTGCACGGCGTTTTCCCGAACCGCTGGGCGGATGTGATCGAGGAGGAGATTCTCTACGCGGATAAGATGTTTAACGGATTCCTTATGGGTAAGCTTGTGGATTCCGCCATCATCGGCCTGCTGTGCTTTGCGGGGACGACGCTTATGGGAATTCAGTCGGCGGTCCTGGTCAGCGTGATCGTGGGCGTGACCAATATCATCCCGTTTTTCGGGCCCTTTATCGGGGCGATTCCCAGCGCTCTTTTGCTTCTTCTGGAGAATCCCCTGCACTGCGTCTATTTTATCGTTTATGTGGTGATTCTGCAGCAGCTGGACGGCAATGTGATCGGGCCGAAGATTCTGGGCAACTCCACGGGACTTTCCAGCTTCTGGGTGTTGTTTTCCATCCTGCTGTTCGGCGGGCTGTGGGGCATCGTGGGCATGATCGTAGGCGTGCCGCTGTTTGCCGTCATCTATGATATCGTGCGGCGGCTGACCTATCTGGGACTGAACCGCAACGGAAGAGGACAGATGATTCAGGAATACAACAGCGCGTTTCACCCGGCGCAGCCGGAAAAGAAGAAAGAGCGTTCGGAGAAGAGCGGAACGGGAAAGAGGAAATAAGGGAGGGGCAAATGAATCGCGGTACCGACCATAATCTGACAGAAGGCTCCGTGTGGAAGAAGCTTCTTCTCTTCGCCGTTCCCATTTTCGGCGCGAACCTTCTTCAGGCCCTTTGCAGACTATCACGGGAATCATTACCGGACTTACCATGGGCTGCACGGTTCTTCTGGGACAGAATATCGGAAGAAAAGATATGGGCGCCGCCGCCAGAACCATCGGTTCGTCGGTGGCGCTGCAGGGAATCCTGAGCACATTTCTGGTTCGGATTCCGGTATCCTATTTTACCTTTTGATTGCGTGAATTCCATCCCCAAGTTGTCAGAAAATGTTATAATTAAAAGTATAACAGGGATTTTGCAGGAGGAAAATGATTATGGAAAAGAACCGTACTGGTAAGAGAAAATGGTATGACACACTTATAGTTCTTTATGCGCAGGCAATCGTGCTGCTGTATGCGGGACAGGCTGTGGGCGGAATGCTGATCAATGGGCTGACGTATGTGATATCGCTGATAAACAGTGAGTTCAGCAAATCCGATGCCTGGCTGATGGGAGGAATCTACCTGATGTTCATCGGCGTCTGGGCAGTCGTGCTTCTGCGGATCTGGGCGGTCAGAAGGGACCGGCCCATTCTTGCAGCTGTGGGACCGAAGGCCCGCGGAAATAACGGGAAAATGCTTCTGCTCGGAACGGCCATTGGATTCGGGCTGAACGCGGTGTGCGTTCTGATTGCGCTGCTCCATAAGGATATCGTACTGTATTTTGACTCGATTCAGCTGCTTCCGCTGGCGGCCCTGTTTGTCGCGGTATTTATTCAGTCTTCCGCGGAAGAATTGTTATGCAGAGGGTTTTTGTACCAGAAGCTTCGGAAGAGTTATAACAATCCGGCAGTGGCGATTATCGGGAACGCCCTGCTCTTTGGACTCCTTCACATTACGAATGAGGGCGTTACTGTGCTGTCCTTTGTAAATATCGTGGTGGTAGCGGTCTTCTTCTCTCTGATCGTCTACTATACAGACAGCCTGTGGTGCGCGTTTATGGCGCATGCGGCGTGGAATTATACACAGAATATCCTGTTCGGGCTGCCCAACAGCGGGCTGGTCTCCTCCTATTCCGTCTTTAAGCTGGACACAAGCACGGCGATGAACAGCTTCGCCTACAATGTGGGATTCGGGATTGAGGGAACGGTCACTGCCGACGTGGTGCTGATCCTGGCAGTGGCCGCAGCCTATCTGTGGGGCAGCCGCAGAGCGAAAGCCGCGGAAGCGTAAAGCAAGAATATATGTTCCGTAAACTATATATCAAGATATAAGACCAAACGCCCGTTTCCGGCGGCTGGAATGTGTCATTAGCCGCATCGGAGACGGGCGTTTAATTTTGGCGGGCTTGTGCGGCAGTATTCAATTATCAGCACGCAAAAATCAGAAATTGTTTGCATTTAGATATTGCAGGGGAAATCTTCCTGTGCTACAATAAATGCATACAAAAACGCAAAACAGCGTGCGGAAAGTTGGGGTTCGTTTGAATCAAAAGGAGATTGCTCAAAATGTGCTCAAGGGCAACGGTGGAATTGCTAAAACTGCCGACTTTGTTGCGGCAGGCATAAATAAATATGATGTGGCGGCGCTGTGCAAAGAAGGTTTTCTCGAACGTGTTCGGCGCGGGGTATACCAATTGCCGGGCAACGATCAAATAACAGAGGAACAGTTGCTCCGCGAGCTGCTGCCGCAGGGAATCGTTTGCGTGGAGTCTGCGCTGTTTCATTACGGATACAGCGATTTTGCACCCCGTGCCTGGTCTGTTGCCGTACCGAGAACGGCATCCAGGGCAGTGGGGAATATCGGAGAATTTCCGGTTAGAGCCTATTACATTCAAAAGGAGCATTTCCCAATCGGGAAGACCATTGAAAGCTTTAACGGTGTAATGCTCCCTGTATATGATCGGGAACGCACTGTTTGCGACTGCTTCAAATATCGGACGAAGCTCGACAGTGAAACTTTCAGCAAGGCGTTGAATGCCTATGCCGCAGATGATCAGAAAAATCTCGCCAATTTGTCTGTGTATGCAAAAAAAATGAAGCTATACACAAAAGTAATGAATGTGATGGAGGTGCTGCTGAGTGGCTGATCTTGCTGTGTCCGTGCTGGCGCGTTTGAAAAGGACTTCGATAGCCGTGTTACCGTTGATGTCGATTTCTTGCTTAGAAAGATTCCAAACACTCCTGAACAGCTCAAAGCGGTACTGGAAGAAATCATAGCGACAGAAACCGGCAATGATTTTATTTCATTTGAAATCAAGGACGTTTCCCCAATCGCTATCGCCAAAAAGTACGCCGGAATCGGCGCGTCTATGATTGCCCGTATTAAAAATACCAGAACACCGTTTGGTATTGACTTTGGCGTCGGTGACGTTATCGTCCCAAAGCCGGAAAAACGAAAACTCCCAACGCAGCTTGCGGATTTTGACCCACCGACTGTGAACACATATTCGCTGGAAACCACGGTTGCAGAAAAGCTCGATGCAATCCTCAGTTTGATGGAGTTCTCCAGCCGGATGAAGGATTATTACGACCTTTATTATCTCGCAAATAAGTTCGATTTCGACGGTGCAACGCTGACGGAAGCTTT
>CANQRW010000063.1 GCA_947626365.1 uncultured Lachnospiraceae bacterium | reverse complement strand
AACCGCTTTCCACATAAAAAGGCACAGTCCAGATAGGAACTGTACCCCATTGCACATATCGGAACTTTTCTTGAAATTTTATCATAGTTATGTTTATTTTTCAACTGCTTTTTCATAATTTCTTATTTTTAATGGGATCGGACAGGAATTTTTCCCAACAAATCGCAAAAGGCAGAAGAAGCAGCCGGCGTTTATTTGATGAGGAAACATGCGCATAAATATTGCTTTTTTCTGAAAAATCAGATATAATTAATGCAAATTCCAGAAAGGAGAATATAAAACAGCCAAAATGAAACATAACAAAACGATTCCCGGCCTTTTGACCTTTTCAATTATGATCTCGCTTATGGGATGCTCTTCTTCCCCTGCTCCGGAGACGGTTTCCCCTGAGGCAGAGGCAACGGCCGCTTCCCAGGAAACGACGGCAGAGGCTGCGGCCGCTTCTCAGGAAACAAAGGCGGAAGCAGCAGCGGTTTCCCAGGAAACAAAGGCGGAAGCTGCAGATGTTTCCCAGGAAACGACGGCAGAGACGGCGGCCGCTTCTCAGGACGCGGAACCGGTTTCCTCCCGCGCTCCCGGAGAGAACGGCATGTACCTGTCCCAGTCAGAAAAAGTAGGCGTATGTACCGACACGGACAAAAAAAGCTATGAAGATTTCGATTCGTTCATGGAAATTGCGGAGCCCTTCGCCATCACGCCGGGATTTAACGAAAAACTGGTATCCCAGGGGATGGACCAGCAGGACGGAACCGGCAATACCTATATCTCCGGCTATTTCAAGAGGGACGAGGACAATCCCTTCACCGAAACAGGCAATCCCACTGCTGTCGCCGTTCTCAATGCTTCCGGCGAATTCATCGCCGAGTACACCATGTACAATGAAGACGGAAGCCCATTTACCAGCCATATGGGCGGCGTGGCCGTAAGCGGCGACACTCTCTATGTGTCCGCGGACCAGGGGAAAGACGGTTCCGGCAAAACCACCTACTGGATCGCCGCCATTCCGCTGGAAGACCTGGCTCTGGAAGGTCATCAGGACGTGACCGTGAAGCAGCTTTACCAGGTTCCGGTACAGCCTTCCTTCATGAATTACTCCGATGACTCCCTGTGGATCGGTAATTTCTATCTGTCCTCCAAAAAGTCCTACGCTCCGCCGGAAGATCTGGGAACCGTCAAGGCGGAAAACGATGGGGAAACCTTCGGCGCCTACATCCTTGGCTATGATCTGACGGAATCCGGAAACTCCCGAATGGAGCCGTTCGACGGCCATCCCTACGCCATGCCGGATGCGGATAAATTTTACGGCATCACCAACCGTATTCAGGGCATGACCCGGACTGCGGACGGGACCATTGTCCTCAGCCGTTCCTACGGCCGCACCAACAACTCGGAACTTCTGGGATATGATCCCTCCAAAGCCTTAAGCCAGACGATCACCCTGGACGGAACGGATTATGACTGCGTTATGCTGGAATCCTCCACCTGTCAGACCTTCGCCTACACCATGATGCCCATGTCCGAGGGAATCACCGTTAAGACCGACGGAGACGGTTCGGAAATCCTGATCCTCTACGAATCCGGCGCCGCCATCTACGACGGCGACGGAACCTACGACCGGGAAACCGGCAAATTCCGGACGGATTATGTGTGGAAGGCGCGTCCGCAGGCACAATGACGTTCGTCGAAGCCTCTGCGCGTATCCTTTCCCGCTGATGATCCGGATAGAATTTCATTTGGAGGAACGGAGCACAGATAAAACAACAGCAATTGGATATTGCGCGATAAGTGAAAACGTGCTATGATAAATTTCGCAAGGGGAGCCGTACATGGCTGAGAGGAGGCGCAGGCCTCGACCCGTAACCTGATTTGGATAATGCCAACGTAGGGATATAATCGTGAGACTGATTTGCGGGTATGTCATGTTTGGCATATCCGCTTTTTCGCGGCAGACCGGGGGCACCACTCTCTGCCGCCATATAAAAGTCATTTGAATAGGAGGAAACTTATGATGGAAACGATGACAAGTGCCGCCTGCGGCACAGGCGCCGCGCTGGATGCTGATACTGCCCGCAAGAGCGGGGCAGCCTACACCACACAGATGGATGCGGCCAGAAAAGGAATCGTCACCCCGCAGATTCAGGCGGTGGCAGAAAAGGAACATATGCCGGCAGAACAGCTGATGAAGCTGGTGGCGGAAGGAAAAGTGGCCATACCCGCCAACAAACATCACGCCTGCTTAAATCCGGAAGGCATCGGCAGCATGCTCCGCACGAAGATCAATGTGAACCTGGGCGTATCCCGGGACTGCAAAGACTATAATATCGAGATGCAGAAGGTCATGAGCGCTGTGAATCTGGGGGCCGAAGCCATCATGGATCTGTCCAGCCACGGCAATACCCAGCCCTTCCGCCGGAAACTGACCGGCGAGTGCCCGGCGATGATCGGCACCGTTCCGGTCTATGACAGCGTGATCCACTACCAGAGGGACCTGGCCACGCTCACGGCTCAGGATTTCATCGACGTGGTCCGTCTTCACGCGGAGGACGGCGTGGATTTTGTCACGCTCCACTGCGGTATCACCCGGAAAACCATTGAGCAGATCAAAAAGCATAAACGGAAAATGAATATCGTCAGCCGGGGAGGCAGCCTGGTCTTCGCCTGGATGTCCATGACCGGCCAGGAGAATCCTTTCTATGAGTATTATGACGAGATTCTGGAGATTTGTGAGGAGCATGACGTGACCATCTCCCTGGGAGACGCCTGCCGTCCCGGCTGTCTGGCCGACGCCACCGACGTCTGCCAGATTGAGGAGCTGGTGCGCCTGGGCGAGCTGACCAAGCGGGCCTGGGACCACAATGTCCAGGTCATGGTGGAAGGCCCCGGCCATGTGCCGCTGAACCAGGTGGCCGCCAACATGGAGGTTCAGAAAAGCATCTGCATGGGCGCGCCCTTCTATGTCCTCGGCCCTATTGTGACAGATATCGCTCCCGGCTATGACCACATCACCTCCGCCATCGGAGGAGCCGTGGCTGCCATGAGCGGCGCCGCCTTCCTCTGCTACGTGACCCCGGCGGAGCACCTGGCCCTGCCCAATGTGGACGACGTAAAGCAGGGAATCATCGCCTCCAAGATCGCGGCTCACGCCGCCGACATCGCCAAGGGAATCCCCGGCGCCAGGGATATCGACGACAAGATGGCCGACGCCCGCCGCAATCTGGACTGGGACGCCCAGTTTGCCTGCGCTCTGGACCCGGAGACGGCCAAATCCATCCGGGACGCCCGGCTTCCCGAGGACGACCACAGCGACACCTGCAGCATGTGCGGCAAGTTCTGCGCCGTCCGCAGCATGAACAAGGCCCTGGCCGGGGAATACATCGATATTCTGTAAGACAGGAAGAGAAAAAATAAGGGACTGCTGCAGAATTTCTGCAGTGAATATTGATATCCATTATACGAACGGTTCTCTGACAGATGTCCGTCAGTGTCGGATAACATCCGCCTCTTGAGCGGACATCTGTCTCGAAAGCGCGTACAACCGGATATTCCATATATCACTGTAATATTTCTGCGTCAGTTCCCTTCTGCTCTGCGAACTTTCCCTTCAGATTGAAAGCATGGTTCATGGGGCCGCTGCCGTGTCCCAGATCCAGCATGGCGGCAAGAGCTCCGGAAATGTAATCCTTCGCCCGCTTTACAGACGTGGGCAGGTCATATCCTTTAGCCAGATTGGCCGCGATGGCGCTGGACAAAGTGCAGCCGGTGCCGTGGGTGTTGGGATTCAGGATGCGTTTTCCAGAAAACCACTGACACTGCCCGTCCGCATACAGCAGGTCATTAGCATCATTGACGCTGTGGCCGCCTTTGCACAGAACAGCACAGCGGTAAGCGTCGCCAATTTTTTTGGCAGCCGCAGTCATATCTTTTTCATTTTCAATCTTCATGCCTGACAGCACCTCTGCCTCGGGTATATTAGGCGTTATGACATCAGCCAGCGGCAGAAGCTCTCTTTTTAATAGTTCAACCGCATCCTCTGCAAGCAGCCTGGAACCGCTGGTTGACACCATCACCGGATCCAGTACAATATTTTCAGCCCCATACTCTCTCAGTTTCTCCCCAATCTTCTGAATCAGGGGACCGGCCGATACCATACCAATCTTCACCGCATCCGGCCGGATATCCGTGAAAATGGCATCCAGCTGTTTTTCCAGAAATTCCGGCGTCACATCCATAATCCCTGTCACTCCCATGGTATTCTGGGCTGTCAGAGCCGTGACGGCGCTCATGGCAAACACGCCGTTCATGGTCATGGTCTTGATATCCGCCTGGATTCCGGCTCCGCCGCTGGAATCGCTGCCCGCGATGGTTAAAGCTGTCTTCATATGTCCTGTCTCCTGTCCTGAATAATTACAACACGGCTATTGCGTTTCTTCCGTCATCTTTCGCGCCAGCTTCCTCAGCTCTCTGCACTCCTTCTCAATGTCCGCCGCGGAAAATATGGCCGAAACCAGCGCCACGCCGTCTGCGCCGCAGCCGGTCAGCTGAAGGATATTGTCCTTCTTGATGCCTCCGATAGCAACTACGGGAATCTTCACGGCGCTGCAGATCTGCCGCACCGTATCCCGGGACACTGCCGAGGCGTCCGGCTTGGTGGAAGTGGAAAACACGGCTCCCACTCCCAGATAATCGGCGCCTGCCGCCTGGGCCTCCTGTGCCTGTTCCACCGTCTTCGCGGAAACGCCCAGGATCCGGTTCGGGCCGATGATAGCCCGCGCCTCCGCGGCTTTCCTGTCGCTCTGCCCTACATGGACGCCGTCCGCATGGCACCGCACTGCCAGCTCTACATTATCATTGACGATAAAAGGCACATGGTATGTCCGACACAGCCTTCCGATCTCCACAGCTTCCTCATAAAATCCGGTCTCATCCAGATGCTTCTCTCTCAGCTGCAGACAGGTAATTCCGCCCTTTAAGGCGCATTCCACCTGCTCATACAGGGTCTGCCGTCCTGTCCAGGCACGGTCCGTCACCGCGTAAAGAAGCATGGTTTTCCTATCCATCTGATCTGCCCCTTTCAGCTGTATAATTTGTTTCGCTTGAAAATATATGGTATGTCCGACGGGACCGCCGCAGCTCGCCCGGATTGGCCGAATTCACTGCGGTTCGGCCGGATCAGCTTCTCTTACCGCAGTTCATATCTTGCTCCGGCATCCAGTTCTTCCGGCGTCAGCCGGAACACCGCATCGATCAGATAGTTCCGGTAACTGGCGTTGCCGTCCAGTTCACTCATGCGCCTGTAAGCCTTCTCGCCGCAAAGTCCCATGGCAGCCACAGCCGCCGCAGCCGCTTCCAGCTGATCATCGGAATTGGCCGACAGATAAGCCGTCATCATGGCGGAAAGCTGGCAGCCTCCCCCTGTGATGGCGCTCATCATGGGATGCCCGTTGCGGATACAGAAGGTCTTCTTTCCATCGGTCACAATATCGATCACTCCGGTCATGGCGACAACGGTCTTCCTGTTTCCGGCCAATGTCTCTGCCAGCCTGACCGCTTCATTCAGGGTCTCTTCCGTCACCCGGTCAATGGCATCCGCATCCACGCCGTGAGAAGCGCCGGCTCCCCGGACCAGAGTCCGAATCTCGGAAACATTTCCCCGAATTGCGGAAAAATGGATCTCCTCAAGCAGGCGCTGCGCCGTCTGCGTCCGCAGGCGGGAGGAGCCTGCGCCCACGGGATCCAGAAGAACGGGATGGCCCAGTTCATTTGCCTTCCTTCCGGCCTTTATCATGGCCGGAACCGTTCCCTGGTGCAGGGTTCCCAGATTGATATTGAGGCCGCCGCAGATGGAGGTCACATCCTCCACCTCCCCTTCATCGTCCGTCATAATGGGCGAGGCGCCGCAGGCCAGAAGGATATTGGCACAGTCGTTGACCGTCACGTAATTGGTAATGTTATGGATCAGCGGATGAACATTCCGCACATTTTTCAGCATCTCACCCAGCATGATTCTCTCCGTTTCGTCTGAAATCCCCGGCCCATACAGGGCTGAAGATTTCATCCTGTTACGTCAGTATGCAAACAAAGCACCAGTGACGCTTTGTTTGTATTCAACTTCCATATTCAAAAGATATAGCACTGTCGTTTTACATGCTCTGGAACATCTTCAATACTCCTGTCTTCTCCATTGCCCCAATCAGAACCGCCGAGAGAATGGCGCCTCCTGCCGTGGAGATCAAAAACGGCACCACATAGGCGTAGACCGCAAGGCTGGCAGCGTTCATTCCCATGAAGAAAACGGCTATTGGATAAGCGCAGAAGCCGCCGATGACAGCCGTTCCGAATACCTCGGCAAGCAGCGTAACCGGAATGTTTTGGGTTTTCCAGTAAGCGATTCCGCACAGAAACGCGCCGAACATGCTTCCAGGAAAGGCCATCAGGCTTCCCAGTCCCAGCAGATTGCGGATCAGGCTGGCTCCAAAGGCCACGCACACGCCGTACCAGGGTCCCAGAATCACTGCGCACAGGATGTTGACCATATGCTGAACAGGAGCGCATTTACTCCCGAACACCGGAAGCGAAAACAGGCTCCCTACTACCGCGACGGCGCACAAAATACCTGCCATACATAATTTCTTCGTCTGTTCATTTCTCATATCAATACTCTCCTTTTCAAAATTCGGTGAGAACGGCGATAACAGCGGCGTCCTCCCTGGGTACTTGCGGTCGAAGCTTACTGGCTTCCTCTCACGCCGGAACACGGCTTCCCATCGCTGTCATCTACAAGACAAAGGGCGCTCCCCCTCTGCCCGCCCGAATCATCGGGATTTCCGCTCACGCCTCCTTTCGCTGAAGAGTCTTACCGCGGCCATACGCTTTTGTCAGCCGAAACAAATCCAGCCTTCACGGAACAAGCCGCGTATCTATAAATACAAACAAAGCGTCACTGGCGCTTTGTTTGTATACTGACGTAAAACAGGAGACGCCTGTCACGGCATCTCCCGCCCAAAATCAGTCATGACTTCCTCCGGCGGCATTATCCGCATCAGGTAAAAGGGTCGAAGTTAAATCACTTCCTCTCAGCCTGTCTGTACAAGCTCCCCTGTTTTCGAATCAAGTGTAGCACCGGCTGACTGAGTTGTCAACCTTTTCTTGCCGGCTCTGGCGCAGACCTGACGCAGAATCCTGTCGCTTGACGCAGACCGTTTATCCTCTGCCGCAGCCTGCGGCTGACGTCACCCTCGTCTCAGCACTATGCCCGCCATGGCCCCTGTATGCCTTCCGTTCTCCGCCGTGAGGACGCCGTTGACATAGACCTTCTCAATCCCTCTGCTGGGCTGTTTGGAATTCTGAAAGACAGGCGTGGATTCCAGACGGTCGAAATCGAACAAGACCAGATCTGCCCACATACCTTCCCGGATAAGGCCGCGGTCTGCAAGGCCCAGCCTCTGCGCCGTAAGTCCGGTCATCTTCCGCACGGCCATCTCCAAAGGGAACAGTTTCCGCTCCCTGCAGTAATGAGCAAGAACCCGGGTAAAGGCCCCGAAATATCTGGGATGTACCATGCCGTGGAAATCCAGAGGCACGCCCTCGCCGTCAGAACCAATCATTCCGAAATCCTGGGACATAATATATTCCACGTCATCATCACACATGCCGTAATGGATTTCCTTCACATCGCCCCGCTCCTCCACTACCAGACGGATACAGGCCTCCTCCGGCGTAATGTTCCAAATCTGAGCAAGTTCAGGAATGGATTTGCCGATGGTCCAGGCGTTCTCCCTGCTGGCGGCATCTCCCACATGGATCTCATCCCAGCGGCCCCGGTGGCTCTGCTCCATCTGAGCGCAGATTTTTTTCTTAAGCTCCGGATCTTCCAGACGTTTCAGAAGGGCGTCCACACCGCCTTCAAAAGCCCAGGAAGGAATATTGCAGTCCATTCCGGTGGAGGACGCCGTATAAGGATACTGGTCGAATGTCACATCCTGCCCTTTTGCCCGGGCCTCTTTCATCATGGCGATGGTTTCCCGGCAGCCGGTGTGCCAGACCTCCTTCCGCGTCGCCTTGTGGTGGGAGATCTCCACCGCCACTCCTGAGCGCTTTCCGATCTCCAGGGCCTCCCTTACCGATTCCACCAGCTGAAGCCCTTCATTTCTCATATGAGTCACATACATGCCGCCGTAAGGCTTCATCACCGCGGAGAGCTCCGCCAGCTCATCGGTATCCGCGTAGGTGCCCGGCGGGTAGATCAGGCCGCTGCTCATGCCGAAAGCGCCGTCCTCCATGGCCTCTTTTACATAGTTTTTCATGGCCGCCATCTGGTCTGTGTCTGCCTTCCGGTCGCTGAATCCCATAGCCGCCAGACGAACGGAGCCATGCCCCACAAGAGCACCGAAATTCACGCTGTGGCCTCTTTCTTCCACCGCCTTCAAAAAATCCGCCAGGCGCCGGCCGGGAAATGTATCCTCTTCCCACCAGCCCCGCAGATATCCGGACAGTTCTTCCTCATACCGTGGATTCACAGGAAACGGAGACATGCCGCAGTTGCCGCCAATCTCCGTTGTCACGCCCTGGAGGATCCGGCTCTCTCCCGCAGGATAGGTAAGGATTTTGCAGTCGCTGTGGGAATGGATATCGATAAATCCAGGGGCAAGATAATGATCATGGCCGTCCACGACCTGGAGCGCCGTCATCTCTGCCATTTCTGCCGCCCTTGTCGGTTCTGCTCCGTTGTCTGCTGCCCCTGTCGCTTCTGCCGCCTTTTCTTCTTCTGCCGCCTCTGCTCCGCTGCCTGCCGCCGCAAACATCTTTTCTGACAATGTTTCCGACGATTCTTCTTCTCTGTCGAAACACACATCATCTTCCCGCGTTACCTTTACAATCTTTCCGTCCTTTACGGCCACGCTTCCCCGGTACCAGGGCTGTCCCGTTCCGTCCACGATCCGGCAGTTTCGGATAATCAGATCATACATAGCTTCACGCCTCCTCTCCGCCGGCAAGAGCCCATGTGGCGTACCGGATAAAATCGTTGCACGCCGGCACGTCCGCCTCGTTGGAATAGAAACAGAACACAAAGGGCTCCGGTCCGTAAACAATGGCAATCTCATTTGTAATTCCCGTGTCCTCGCCGGTCTTGTGGGCCGCCTCCATCTCCTCCGGAAGGCGCTCCAGCTTGTGGGTGATCTGCTGGTCCAGAAGGATCCGGCGGATGTCCTCCGACACCTGCGGATTCACAAAAGTCCCAATGGCAATCTTCTCCAGAAGTCCGCCCGCTTCCCGGGGAACGATCACATTGTTGATTCCCCGTCTTTCCAGCTCATAATCATAGAAACATCGGCGGATGCTGGTCTTTGCCATGCCGAAGCCGCGAAATCCTTTCGTCAGCTTCTCCGCGCCAAAATAGCGGATCAGCGTGTTGGTCGCCGTATTGTCGCTGATGGTAATCATCAGATGACACAGGGTGTCCAGCGTCACTTCCGGCTCTCCCGGAAAATACCGCAGAGCCCCGCAGCCAGGGACCTTATCCCTCTCCAGCACGCGAATCCGGTCGTTCATGCTGACGCGTCCCTCGGCGGCCTGGCGGTATACCTCCGCCATAATCGGCAGCTTGATGGTGCTTGCCGGATTGTAGCCGTCATCGGCATGGAAACAGTACTCTTCCCCAGTGACAAGATTCTTATAGTACAGGCCGATTTTGCCTGTCAGCTGAAGCAGGCGCTTCTCTATCCGTTCATTCATAATGATTCATCCTCCTGACATTCTTATCTTAAATCGCGGGACCTGCCATGTCAACCAATATCCGCTTTTCCATCCTGCTGTCTGAGCCGTCATGCGCGGATAAAGAGCGCGGATAAAGATTATATGAGCCGATTGATTTTTACAAAAGTTATGGTAAAATGTCCGTAAAGACAAAACAATGATATTGAAACATCACCCGGAATCTATTCCGACTACCGGCAGAATCGAGGCATATTATGAAATCATCCAGCGAACTGCGCACACTGCTGCGCTCCATCGACCATAAAGGCTATCCCGCCTACAAATCTCTGGCAGGATCCTATCAATTTGACCGCTACGTTTTGACCATCGACCATGTGCAGGGAGATCCTTTCGCATCTCCATCCAGTCTCCACATTGAAGTTCTGAACAGAGACGCAGGATTCCCGGACACCTATTATGACCGCGAATGTGTCCGCATCGCGCTGCAGGACTACCTGACCAGGCAGATGGAACGCCAATTCTCCGCTTACAATTTCAAGGCCAAGGGTTCCGGCAAGAGCGGGCTTCTGGCCATCAGCCGCTGCGGCCAGGAGATTCTGGAACGGAGCGCCTGCCAGATTACGGCTCAGAAGCTTATCATGCGGTTTCACGTGGGATTTCCGGCCTTCGGCCGGACCATCAACGCCATGGAACTGGATAAGATTCTCTTTGATTTTCTTCCTAAATGTGTGGAGAAGAGCTGCTTTTTCTCCCTGCAGGATCAGCAGAAACTGAAGGCTGCCATTGATTTGGCAGAAGACCAGGAATTCCTGCGAGACTATCTGAAGGAGAACGGGCTGGCAGCTTTCGTGGCCAACGGCTCCGTACTTCCGAGAAAAAGCGGCGTGTCCAATCTTCCTATGGCCGGAAGCGTCCCATTTTCCTCCCCTGCCTCTATGGAAATCACTATCAAACTGCCTCATGCCGGAGAAATCCGCGGCATGGCTGTCCGCCAGGGCATCACGCTGATCGTAGGCGGCGGCTACCACGGAAAATCCACTCTCCTGGAAGCCCTGCAGATGGGCGTCTACAATCATATCGCCGGTGACGGCAGGGAATACGTCATCACGGACGATACCGCCGTCAAACTGCGGGCGGAGGATGGCCGTTCCATCCGTCAGGCAGATATCTCCATGTTCATCAGCGACCTGCCCAATAAAAAAGACACCTCCTGCTTTTCCACGGAGGATGCCAGCGGCAGCACCTCTCAGGCTGCAGGCGTCATCGAAGGGATGGAAGCCGGAACCCGGCTGTTCCTCATCGATGAGGACACCTCCGCCACCAATTTCATGGTTCGGGATGAATTCATGCAGCAGGTGGTCAGCCGGAATAAAGAGCCCATCACGCCTTTCCTGGAACGAGCCCGGGACCTGTACGAAAAGGCAGGCATATCCACTATCCTGGTAGCCGGAAGCTCCGGAGCCTTTTTCTACATCGCAGATACGGTTCTCCAGATGGACTGCTACAGACCTGTGGATATTACCGATCATGTAAAACAGCTGTGCGGTGAACACACGTCTCCCCGGATCCAGTCGCCCGGATTTGCCGTGCCGGATTTCGCAAAGAGAAGCTTCCTGTCCGGATATGCGGGCAAGGGCGTTGCGCAGTCCGGCAGCATGGAATCCGGCCAAGCGGGAAAATACGGAAATAATCCGCCCCGCCGCGACCCGCGCAATAACGCCAACGACCGAAAGAAAGTCAAAACCTTCGGCATAGATTCGTTCTCCATTGACCGTGAGACCGTTGATCTGCGCTATGTGGAACAGCTGGCCGACTCGGAACAGACCGCAGCCCTCGCGTATATGCTTCGCTGTGCCCTGGAACAGCGTCCTGGCAGTTTCCGTTCCGTGGGACAGGCGGCCCGATGGCTTTATCAGAACCTGAATCAGAAGGGTTGGGAGCCTTTCTGCTCCTCTTTCGTTCCCTGCGGCCTTGCAAAGCCCAGGATTCAGGAACTTTATGCCTGCATCAATCGGTTCCGCGGATAACGGAAATACGAGCAGAGCGTCACTGGCGCTCTGCTCGCATACTGACGTAATACCAAAACGCGTCACTGGCGCTTTTTTTGCATACTGACGTAATTCAAAGGAGATGTGTGGATTATGGGATATCTGTATCTGCTGATGGTTGCTTTTCTCTTCAGTTTCGGCGGCACCTACGTCAAACTGATCAGTCCTTATTTCAGTTCGGAATGCATCACATTTTTCCGGTTTGTGGTGGGCGTCGGTTTCCTTCTGCTGCTTAAACTTGTGAAAAACCGGGGATTTTCACGAATATCCATCGGTCCCGACAAGAAATTCGTATGCTTCTGGATCCTTGCAGGCGCTCTGGGCAAATGGTTTTCCTATCTGTCGGAGAATTACGCCCTCTCCCACGGCTCTTCCTACGGAAATATTGTGGCTCAGCCGGTGCAGACGGTCTTCATCACCGCAATCGGCGTTCTGGTATTCCACGATAAGATGACTCCGCGCAAACTGTTCTGCATCTCCCTTTGCATCTGCGGCGTCCTGTCCATCTCCTTAAACGGCCGTCCTCTGACCGTCTTCTATCAGGACGGTCTGTTCCTGACCATGCTTTTCGTCCTCACCGGGATTTTCGGAAGCATCCATGTCCTTTCCCAGAAAATGATTGCCGACAAGATGAACATTATCGACAGCAATCTGTCCATCTTCTTCATTGCTTCCCTGTTTTCTTCCCTTCCCGTACTCCCCGCTGTGGCGGACGGCTCCCTTCTGGGCGTACGCCCTGACCTGGCCTGCCTATTCGCCATCATCATGTTCGGCTTCAACACCGGAATCGGTTTCTACATAAACGCAAAGGCCATCCCCCTGGTTCCCTTCTACATGGTATCGGTAATCCAGAGCATGATGGCCATTTTCGCGATCTTATGGGGCGTCCTCTTCTTCCATGAAACCATTACGATCTACATCATCGGAGGTACGCTGTGTTTTTTGGTTGGGCTGATCGGGCTGCAGTGAAAAGGGATACAATTATTTGCTATTATTTCAGATACTTCTCCTTCCAAGCTTTCTTAAATTGATATGTTCCCTCTGATAAATCAGTATAATCCAAATCCGCATGCATATCGCCAGCCGCAGTAACAATCATAGTCATATTCGACCAAAGCGCGTCTTTGCCCTTGTCTCGCTCCTTTGAAACCAGCTTATCAATTTTCTTAAATGAAGCATCCAGTGCCTTTTCAGATACGTCCGGAAGATCGTAGCATTTTACATATCCATCTTTCGTCTTTACATAAAACGAAAAGGAATAGGATGCATTTCCATATTCAAGATATACAACAAGCTTTTCCCACTTGAAAACCAGATATTTACTTAACTCATCATATATTCCCTGATAGATTTTTTCGTTTATCATACCTTTTCCTCACTTTCATTCTTAAACACGATAACTTCTCTCTCTTTGTCTATACTATAGGAAACCTTAAACTCTGATGGTCTTGTCGAATCATTCTCATATATGGGTTCGACTTTTAATTTTACATCAGATCCATCCTTAACCGCATCTGCCAGCGTATTTTCCAGCTTAGCAAAATCGCCTTGATTTAATTTAGCATCCATCGGAACGAGATTCTCTAATTTATCACTGCCGCCAAACTGATGACCTATCAAATGTCCTCTATCATCACCGGATTTATACTCCTGCCCTTCAAGTTTTTTAACATTCTCCATATCACGTTCGTAATCTGGATCACGCATTCTGAGCTTTCCTTCAGCAGAAACTACCCTGCCTTTATCATCCGTTTCATATTTATATCCATTTACTTCAAATTTTGTATCAGGCAGAAGATAATCTCCATCTCGATATTTATTTCCATTATCATCGAGATATTCTTTTGAATCCACAGACTCCCCTGATTCATTTTTTGCTGAGTCAGACTCTTTTTTTAACTCTGAATCCCAAAAATCATCTGCTTCTTTTTGTGTCATCGCCTTTTCCGGTTTTATATTTTTAAAGTTCTCGGCAGATGGATTTTTTATCTCTTTTGCCTCGTTACCGGCAACCTCTTTAATTACCTCACCAATCAAAATACTCCACCTCCATTTTTATATGCCTGTGTAAAGCTGAAATAGATTTCTCTATAATTTACGTCTCGAATTGTCTTTTCATGAAGTATCAAAGCCATTGCCATATCAATCTGTTTTTTTGTATATTTCTTTACAGATGGTTCGAGTTTTTCAACCACCGCATCTACCCATTCATGTATATCATCATATTGAGTAGCTGCGTCGATAGCCTCCTCCGCTTTAAGGAAATCATAAACAAGACATCTTAATGATTCCATCCCTTTTTCTTTCTCAACATTCAGATAATCAAGGAAATCAACTTTCACAAAAGAATCTAATCCTGATCTTATGATAAGACTCTTTAATTCCCGCAGATCTTCTTTGTCTCCTTTCTGGAAGAGTTCGTTATCCATAATGCATGCGAGAAGAGAGTCTGATAGCTCACTGTTCTTTTTGAACAGAGATTTATTTTCATCCGAATCGTATTTATAAGTGCTAAAATCGCCATCAAAGTGCGCAACCTTACAGAGAACAGGCTGCACCCACTCATTCTGATATACCGCTGCCACTCCGCAAGGTAACTTGGCGAGCTCCCGTATCTGATCATCATCCAGATTTGCAGCCTTTCCTACAAGCTCGCGATCACCCTGATCTGGAAGTCTCATGATGATCTTTGTGTTGGTATTGCGGATAACAGACATATCCATGAGTCCAGGCGCCTGATCCGCGATTATGAATCCCTCACCATAAGTTCTCATTTCAGCAATAGCATTTGCAATCATTTCAACGCTCTTGCCTAAAATATTGGAACTCTCTGTAGGCTGCTCTATCGCCGTTCTCCTCAAAAGATTGTGTGCTTCTTCGAGAACAGTGACATGACGCACTTCCGCGTTCATCGGAATATCGCTGGTCATTCTGAATTCCTGAAGCTTCAGGACAAGCATTCCCATGATCAGGGATTTCGTTTCCGAAGACCCCACTCTGCTCAGATCAACCACAGCATTCTTTTCAAATAGTTCTTCACCCGTCAACTCATCAGCAGCAAAGATCAATCCGTTTATTCCGGTCGTCAGAGATTGCAGCCTTATGAGCAACGATCCTTTATATGCTCCTTTATTCTCTTTATCATATTCGCTGCTGTCAATTATCGTCTTGATATTTCGAGCAACATCTCCAAATGACGGATAAAGATTTTCGTCATATGAATTTGTGGATGTCAATAAGTCCCAACCACAGTCTACATATGATTTTTCTACTGCGCTCTTTAGCACAGCAGGCATCGCGGCATACATCGGCCAACAAACATTAAATATCTCTACCAGTCTGTCAAGGTGCTCTAATATATGTACTTTTGCCGGAAAACTAAACGGATTAATCCTTAACAGCGGCGTGAGAACTGGGTTCGTTCCATAAACAGCTACATCTTCGTCCTTTCCAAAAACATTCTTATACTCTCCTTTTGCAGGCTCGATTACCAGAAAGTGAACGTCTGCCTCCCTCGCACAGTTAAGAATGTGATATATTGTATTGCTTTTTCCTGCTCCTGTACTTCCCGTTATGAATGTATGAGATTTTAAGGATTCAAGCGACAGTTCGACTGTATTTTTTTCTTCATGATTCATATGGAATACCTTACCTAATGTAAGCTTCTTTCCATCTTCCGGAATCACATCATATGTAACAACATTTCTGCCAAATTCTGCACATTCAAGAATCGGCAACCCAGATACAGACTTCTGCGGGAAATTCAATGAATATGCGAGTTCCTTGCCAGACAAGCTAGTTGTAGCCGTAATGATAGAAGGATACTCATTAAATTCCTTATCAGCTTCGATTACTGCCGGATTTAATGCAAATACCGGATGCCTTAACTCTCTAATATAAGAGTTGATGACACGGGCATGGTCTTTCTCATCTTCAACATTTCCACGCCATAAATTAATGGCTGATTTTGACATATAGGATTCTTCACCAAGGGTAAGTGCAAGATAAGAATGTGCAACATTGTTTGCGATATTTTGATCTTCGCTCAATACATACGCTGCAAAATCCCACATTCCTAACGCCGTACTCTGTTCCAGACGTTTCATCTGGTTTTCAAGCAATTCAAGAGCATGCTTTATATTAAAATTTGTAAATGACTGTGTAATTCCTTCCGTCTTGCCAACCATAGCCGTAACAGTTGACGATCTGGCAAAGTTCGCACCAAAATTAGCACCCAGATTTGTGCTTTTGGCAATACCTGAAGTTGTCGCCATTGCTTTCGTTACTGCTTTGCCCAAAGTATTCGCAACTGCTGTTCCGGTCGTCTTTGCAACGCTATTTGAGATTGTCCTTGTAAGTCCTTGTGTTATAGTATCGGTTGCCGTCTTCCCCAATGCCTGTGCTGTGCTCTTAGCCCATCCGCTTGTACTTGTTGCCCCTTGCGCTACATTTTGCATAGTTGAAAAAGTTTCCGCCTTACTGCTGTTTTTATTCCAGTTACCACCGACATCCACCACCTTAATATCCGCTCCAACGTTTCCGCCGAATGATTCACCTTCTGTTGTGGTATTTGTAGCAGTTGTGCCTGATGTATTTGTTGTACTTGTTCCAGTCGATCCATTCGTACTATCAGTTGTCGTAGCTACGTCGCTTGTCCCGTCAGAATGCGCTGTGCTGTCCGATTCAGCTGTGGAAGTTCCGTCTGTCACAGTATTGCTCTCCGACTTTGTATTAGTCTTTGAAGAACTGTCCGTCGTTCCTTCTGAATCCGTCACTGAATAATTTGTGCCGTTCTGAATCCCAGCACTTGCTCCGACATTCACTCCTACTGTTGCTGATGATCCGAACATCTGATTATCCATAAAATGGAAATCTGTCTGCCAGGATGCATAAGGAGCCAGCCCGGAATAAAACTCACCGAGCTTCAGTTTTCTCTCTTCCACATCCTTTATTGGTGTTGCAAGAAGGACTATCGTGTACTCTGTTTTCTTAGAATCCGGCACTATACCGTCAAGTAGCTTTTCTATGGTCTGACTGACAAACTTCTCTGATTTCTCCGTAGGTATATTTGAAGCTGCAGCAACAGAATACTGCCTGGAATTATTCATGCAGGGAATCATTCCAACCCCTTCGTCTTTCCATTCAGCTCCCGGGAAATTACCTCTTATTGCCTCAATCAGCCTGCTCTTATATATCTCCGAATCAACATTACTATTTGAGTTCTGTGTATTCACTACTGCAAGGTAGACATTTGTTCCATTCTTTGTCCTATTGAAAACAAGGGCAATATTACAATCCTCGTTAGAAAGCACAGCATACACATTAACCAGCTTCTCCAAGCTGTTTTCCTTTGTATCCGTCACCCACTTGGTAATATTGAAATAACGGATATTATGAAAAGGATCAAATGCTTCCTCATATTCGGCATCCTTTTCTACGGGAATATACAGGTCTTTTATCTGAGATAAATACGCATTAAAAATCTCTATACTGCTTGCCGCCATCATCCGTTCCGTACGCTGCACCGCTATCTCATCTGTCGGATCCGGTTCCTCAAGCAAATACTGCTCACGCTGAAGCTGGATATTCTCCACTTGTGCCGAACTCAGTTCAGCCAGCTTAGCAACGCGGTTTCCTGCCCTGTCGCCTATGCGTTTAACAATGTTTCTAATGCCCATATACTTGCCCTCTCGTTATTCAAGTTCCTTCCATGCCATCATATTCTCAATGGTCATAAAGGAAATTGATATCGTCTGCTGATTTGTCTGAAGCTCATGGATTCTTTCTTCTTCCTCACGTATAGACTCTGTGAGTGCTCTTAGCTCCGGATTATAAATAGTTATATTCTCTTCAATCAGCGCCTGCAAATTTTTTTGCCATTCTTTAAAGCTGGTAAAACAATTGGTGTTTATCTGTAGTGCCATTTCATCAATATCATGCCTTATTCTTGAATTATAGATTGATGCCAATCTTGAAATATTCAATCTCTCCGATATTCCAAACCGGAGCCCCAGCACATTGCCTCGTAAAAACCTAGCTTTAATAAACACCTTGTCCGCATTGTCATTGTACTGAAATGGCGGATAGCTCAAGATTACTGCCGATAATTCAACCCTCTGTTTCTCCGTCAGTGCATCTGTACCTGTGATCAAACGGATCATACTATCTCGATAAGTCTGAGCGTTTTCCAGCCAATGCTGCTTTGCCTTCTCACTCAATTTGTTTTGTGCATCTACAATATTCTTTCTGAATTCTTTTACAACCAACTTAAGCAAGCGATCTGAGGTCTCCCGATCAACAGTTTGCCGCGTTGAATCCATGCTCTCTTTTTTCTGCTGCAGTATTTGAGAATCACTGGTCCACTCTGCAGTTAGGCTCTTTACAGAATCCACAAAATTACCTTTAAAAAGATTCTGACTGTTTTCTACCAGGTTTCTCCACCTGCTATTTTTGGCTCCTTCATATTCTTTTTCATACAATTCAAAATTTACATCTTGCTCATTTTGCTTGGCTATCGTCTGATCTTTTTGCTCTATCTCTTCTGTAGTTCGCTCATATACAAGAGATTCCTTGACATATGTCTGAATAAAAGACTTTGAGTCTTTTTCAAATCGCTTCACAGAGTCCTGTGTCTCCTTACGGATGCTCTCTACCAACGTATATCTCTTGGAATCGAGTTCCATTTCCCACTTCCTCTTTGTTTGTTCAAGGATTGCGATCTTCTCGGTTATTCTTCTTCCAGTCTCATCAATAATTCCTCGCAGGAATATATAAACCATTTGGCATTTATTATACGCCGCATGTCTGCTCGCAAATTGCTCCATCTCCATTTCAACGCAATATATTCCGCTATTAGCGTATATGATGTTTTCACACGACTGTGAATACTCTAACGCTCTTCGCTTCATCTGTTCAGGCATGATATTATATTCGTAAAGCTTCTTATATGACCTTGCATTTGGATCCGAGAACTTTCTTTCTTTTTCCTCAAACACATCCAAAAGATAATCACTGACTATTTGCTGATGTGAGATAAAGAAGTAAAAGAAATGTAAAAAATTTTGCCGTTCCCTGTCCGGCTGACTGCCGGACGGG
>CANQRW010000062.1 GCA_947626365.1 uncultured Lachnospiraceae bacterium | reverse complement strand
CGGGATGGGTATGTGGTATACGTAAATGGTGCGCTGACAAAGGACGGCAGCGGTATGGGAACCATTACTCAGGCATCTACGATTTTGGAGATGGCATTTGCTAATGCGGAAACAATGGTAATTGAAGGAAGCAAGCAGTGGGATGATGAGAATAACCGTGACGGCATGCGGCCGCAGAGCATTAAGATATTCCTGACGGCTTCTGACCAGACCGTATATGAGCAAACGGTAACGCCTGATGCGTCTGGAAACTGGAGTTGGCGTTTTGAGAATCTGCCGGCTTGGGCTTCAGACGGAACAAAGCTGACGTATACTGTTAGTGAAGAGGTTGTGAAAGGATATAGTGTTGTCTATCATTCCGAGGATGCGTCCCTGGAGATTTATGATATCCGAAACGTATATACACCTGGCAAGACTAGTCGAACGGTAGAAAAGGTATGGAACGACTCTGATGACAGCGATAAACTGAGACCCGCATCTGTAAAGGTTCAACTTTATATGAAGACCGGGGATATGAAAGAACCTTATGGTGATGTGATAGAACTCAATGAGACGAATGGATGGACGTATACCTGGAATGATTTGTTTATAAAATCTGACGGAAAAGATATTGAATATTCTGTTGAAGAGATTGAGATACCAGATTCTTATCGGGCAGAGGTAGAGGTACAGGGTACAAAATTCATTATTACAAACATTCATGAGCCCAATACACCGCCTCCAGAGACTCCTCCCGGTAATCCTGGTGGCGGTAACCCCGGCAGTGGCAATCCCGGCGGCCCCGGACCTGGAACAGAGATTCCGGATAATCCGACACCTCTTGCAGACATTCCGGATGGAATCGTTCCGCAGAGCAGCGCGCCGGTAGAAGAGATTCTGGACGAGGATGTGCCGCTGACATTTATGGCGCCGGAGACCGGCGATGAGACGCCGGTCGGAGCGCTGGGGGCATTTGCCCTGGCAGCTCTGGGACTAATGGGAGCGTTTGCCCATCTGGGTTTCAGAAAGAAAGAGGATGAGTAAGCTTTCGGAGCGGTATTGAAACCGGAAGAAAGAAACATGCTGCAGCGAATACCGCAGCGCAGGATTAAAATGATTTAAACACGAGGCAGTCCCGTTGGATTTTCATCGGGGCTGCCTTTGTGTACACAGTATGGGCATAATCCGATCGGTGAAATGATGAACAAAGATTTCGGACTACCATATCAACCTGATTTCGGCCAGGGCGATAAAATATCCCGAAAACTACAAAACCTGTTTACAGCAGATATTCAGCATGATAAAATATGACAAGGAAGGCAAGGAGAAATTGTACGATTACATCCGGGATCACCGTGAGGAACTGGATCGAATGGACCGGGTGGAGGAGCAGGCAGCGCTGATCCTGCTGGGAGAGCAGGGAAGGCTGAAGGAACTGATAAGTGAGAGACAGAGGGGAGAGAAGGAGGAAGTCAGGATGAGGCCGATACTTACGGAATTGATCGAGTATATGGAAGCAAAAGGTGAGGCACAGGGAGAAATCAGGGGTGAGGCAAGAGAAAGGGAACGTATTATGAAGCTGAACCAGATTCTTCTGAGGGAAAAGCGCTATGAGGAACTGGAGCGCGCATCCGCTGATAAGGCTTATCTGAATCAGATTTGCCGGGAACTGGGTATATAATATAATGATAAGAAAAATCCGATCGGAACGAAATCCGGCCGGATTCTGATTATGGCGGTATGTGAAAAATATGAATTCAGGCAGTTGGTCTTTTGGGTCTGCAGGACACGCCTACGCCCAGCGCGCCGGGGCCTGTGTGACAGCAGATGCCAAGGGATAAGTCGGAATAAAGGATATCCATGCCGGGGAAGGCAGCTTCAATCTCATGAAGCCATTCCTCGGTAGTGGCTTTGTCAGCGCTGGAAGCGGCCATAAGATGGACTTCACCGGCGTTCATCTGCTCTTTAAAGCGGGTTTCCAGGTCATGCTTTAAAGTCTCCAGCATGAAATGTTTAGCCTTGATAAAACCATGGCATTTCTTGATGGCATCCAGGTTATGGGTGTCCAGAAGAAGCACCGGCTTAATATGGAGAAGCGTGCCGATAGCGGCGGTAGCCGGTGTAATGCGGCCGCCCCGTTTCAGATACTCCAGCGTCTCCACGCCCAGATAGATCACCATGTCTTCTCTGGATTTTTCCAGGATGTCTTTGATCTCAGGAGCGGTGTAGCCTTCCTCGATCAGCTCAATGGCATCCAGGATTGTCCGGTAGAGAGGGGTAGAGATTCGGCCGTGGTCAACCACGAAAACCCGGTTTTCATATTCGTCATCCCGGGCCAGGCCTTCCGCAGCCAGACAGGAACCGCTGAGACCGCTGCTGATCGGCATATAAAGAATGGCGTCATATTCTTTCAGGGCCTGATCCCAGATATCCAGGACGGCGGCTGGGGAGGGCTGAGAGGTAGTGATGGAAGCGCCTGCCTCCTGAAGACGGAAAAAATCCTCTCTGGTCAGTGTACTCTCTTCATAATAGCATTTTTCATCAATATAAAAGGGCATGGGAAGCAAATATACTCCCAGCGCCTCTGCTGTGGCGCGGCCGAAACCGCAGTGGCTGTCAGTTACAATTCCTATGGGTTTCAAAAATATCGCTCCTCAGATTTAACAAATTGCAGGCAGGCCGGAATGTCACAGGAAGTTTCTTTTTGGTCAGGTTATTTCCGGTATGCAGCTGTCAGAACAGTATACCATATTATTTCATTTTTGGGAACTTGATTTTTTAAATATTTGAGATAATAATAGGATAGTGTATTTATACCATCAGCATGTATTTTGAAATAGACGGCAGCAGGAGGCGTTAATTTATGATTGTATTTTTGACCAGCAGCCCGACAGGACCCTTTGCGGGGGAGAACAGGAGAATTGTTCACGGCTTGGACCGGCTGAACGGATTTGCGGACCGGCTGGAAAGTTTCTGGAAAGCCGGTTCCCGCTGTCTGATGATCGCTTCCTCGCCGGAGGAGTACAGGGGAAATGATGAGATGTCCGCTTTTTTCCGGTGGGCTTTGGAGGACAGCGGTTTGCCGGTGTCGGAGTTTGCGATGTGGGATGACAGAGGAGTGACCGTGTCCGGCTGTCCGGCGCGAATCGGCGAAGGGCTGTCCGAGACGGTAAATAACTATGATGTGATTCTGCTGAGCGGAGGTCATGTGCCCACACAGAATGCCTTTTTCAGGAAAATCGGACTGCGGGAGAAGATTAAGGATTTTCAGGGAATTGTCATCGGAATCAGCGCAGGCACCATGAACAGCGCGGAAGATGTCTATGTCCAGCCGGAACTTCCCGGGGAGTCTGTGAATCCGGATTTTGAACGGCACATTCAGGGATTGGGATTGACGTGGGTCAATGTGCTGCCCCATTATCAGATGGTGAAGGACTCCTATCTGGATGGACGGCGTCTGATGGAAGACATTACCTACGGTGACAGCTGGGGCCAGAAGTTTTATGCTTTGACAGACGGAAGCTATATTCTGATCGATACTTCTTCCGGAGACGGCGGGCCCAGGCTGTTTGGAGAAGCTTACCGGATTGCCGACGGTGGGATTGTCCAGGTGTGTCGGGAAGGCGAGAGTATCCTGCTTGGAAAGAAATAGAAGCGATATTGTAAGAAATCTTCATGCCCTGTTAATAGATTTTCCGTGAAAAAATATATATAATGTCTTTGAAAGCTGGGGAGAAGAAAAAGCCGCGGCGTTCGGGAGACAATGACTGCAGAAGGAGAAGAAAGATGAGAAAAATCTATATGACAATGGCGGCGGCCGGCATGGCGGGATTTATGCTTATACTTGGCGGCTGTTCCGGACAGGCAGCAGGAGGAACTTCGGCGGCAGAGATCGTGACAGAGAGCGAAACAGAGACAGAGAGCAAGACAGAGAGCGAAACAGATACAGAGACGGAGAGTGAAACAGAGGCAGGGATGGAGAGTGAGACAGAGACAGCGAGTGGGACAGAGAGCGGGACGGTGAACGGGAATCCGGCGGCGCCGGAAGCTTCTGCCGGGGCCGGGACATCGGAAGCCCTGAACGGTGCGGAAGAGCCGGACGATGGGACGGCGGAGCCCCTGAGCGGTGTAGGAGAATCCGGAATCGATGTATCGGTGCCGGTTCACATCTGGGGAACCATCGCCAGTGCAGGCGAGGAGGGAATCATGGTGGACAACCAGTCGGATAATTCCTCCAAAGGCGAGATGCTTTTGACCATTGACCCAGCCCATACGGTGATCGCAGGCGCTGTGGACGGACTTCCGGTGGAACTGAAAGACATTCAGCTTGGTTCCTTTGAGGCCTACCTGGAACCGGCCATGACCATGTCCCTGCCTCCCCAGGTAACTCCTTATGTGGTGATCGTGAACATTCCGGAAGGAAGCAGGTCGCCTCAGTATGCAGTGGCCACTGACCGTATCCAGACGACAGACAGCGGAAAGATATTGACTGCCAATGATGGAACGGAATATGTTCTGGCAGAGAATGCAGAGATCATTCCGTACCTGACCCGCAATATTGTTGCGCTGGAAGACATCAGGGAGGGTTCCCGGATGCTTCTGTGGCTGAATGAGGAAGATAAAGTTGTGAAGATTGTGCTTTTTGCGGAATGACCGGATAAATGTTCATCAGGGTATAGAATTTACTTTTTGGTCAGTTTCTGCAGATCCTCGTAAAAATTCGGATAAGAGATGTTCACGCACTCGGCTCCCAGAATCTCGGTCTCGCCGTCGGCGCACAGGCCCAGAACGGCGAAGGTCATGGCAATCCGGTGGTCCAGGTGGCTGTCAATGACTGCCCCGTGAAGCGTTTTCCCTCCCCGGATGATCATGCCGTCCTCCGTCTCGGTCACGTCCGCTCCCATGGCAGTCAGATTTTCTGTCATGACGGCAATCCGGTTGGATTCCTTCACTTTCAGTTCCGCCGCGTCTCGGATCACAGTATCACCGTCGGCCAGACAGGCCATGGCGGCAATCATAGGCAGTTCATCGATCAGCGTAGGGATAAGCGCTCCTTCGATGACGGTTCCGTGAAGGGAAGAATGGCGGACCAGAATGTCCGCGGTCGGCTCTCCGGAGCCGGCTGTTTCATTGATCAGCGCAATATCTCCGCCCATGTTTCGGACCACGTCCAGAATACCGGCCCGGGTGGGGTTGGTGCCTGCGTTCCTGATCAGAATCTCGGAGCCGGGAACCATCAGTCCTGCGCAGAGAAAGAATGCGGCGGACGAAATGTCGCCGGGGACTTCCACCAGGCCGCCGTGAAGCTCATCGGCAGGCTGTATGACAGCGGTGACGCCGGATACCGGTGAAGCAGGGGCCGGTGTGCTTTTTAGGATGCCGGGCTCTGAGCAGTCCGGGGCGTTTTCCCGGGAACCGGATTTCAGACTGCCCGAGGCGGCGGCCGGAAGCTCCGTCCGCACATCTGCTCCGAAATAGTTCAGCATGATTTCGCTGTGGTTTCGGGACAGGTAAGGCTCTGTCACCCGGGTCTCGCCGTCGGCGTAGAGTCCTGCCAGAAGAATGGCGGATTTCACCTGGGCGGAGGCCACCCTGGAGGTGTAAGAGATTCCGTGAAGCGGTCTGCCGCTGATCTTGAGAGGGGCGCAGCCGTTGCCCTTCACGCTTGCGATATCCGCGCCCATAAGGGACAGAGGTTCGATGATCCGCTTCATGGGACGCTTCTGAATGGAGGCGTCGCCGGTCAGAGTCACGTCAAAATTCTGTCCCGCCAGGATACCGGAGATGAGACGGGTAGTGGTTCCGCTGTTGCCGCAGTCCAGAACCTGTTTCGGCCGTGTCAGGCCGTGAAGCCCTTTGCCGTGAACCAGAACCACGTTCCCCTTATTTTCAATGTCAATACCCATGGCCCGGAAGCAGGAGATGGTGGACAGGCAGTCCGCCCCCTGAAGATAGTTTCGGATTTCTGTGGTGCCCCTGGCGATGGAGCCGAACATGACGCTCCGGTGGGAGATGGATTTGTCGCCGGGGACCGTGATCTCTCCGCGGAGACCGGAGACGGATTTCGCAAATTTCATACTGTAACCTCCTGTAATGGAATGCCGGGAAAACATAGGTTTCCGGCAGGTTGCCCTGAATATCGGTTTTGTTCTGGATGCCAGCCTCGTTTCGGCTGTCGCCGTATTCCGGATATCAGCCTGAGGCGGTTGCCCTACCGCATCAGGTCATAATGGTATTTCTGCAGCACATCCCAGGCCGTTTCCATGGCTTCCCGCTCATAGAAATCGATTCGCAGGGCGCCTTCGCCGTGCTCCCGGTTGTGGTTGATGCCGATGTTTTTGATGCTGACGCCCTTGGCGGCCAGGATGACGGACAGAGTGGAGATGGAACCTACCTCGTCCACAATATCCACGGTGAAGGAATAGTCCGGCGCGATGGCGCCCCGGGCTTTCTCGGAAAAGCTGTTCCGGTATTCTCTCGAGGTGGCGAACAGGTCGTAAAGGGCCTGATTGTCCGCTTTCTCCAGCTCCTGTACCACTTCCTCCAGGGAGGCGATATATTTTTTCAGCATATCCGCCAGATTCTGCCGGTTGGTGACGCAGATCTGCTCCCACATTTCAGGGGAGGAAGAGGCGATTCGTGTGATATCCTTGAAACCGCCGGCAGCCAGCTGCTTCATCATGCCGTCCTGCCTGTCGCAGTCCCGTACCAGATTCACCAGGCTTGAGGCCACCACATGGGGCAGATGGCTGATTCCCGCGGTGATCTGGTCGTGGCGGCGGAAGTCCAGACAGATAGGAATGGAGCCGACGGCCTGAGCCACCTGTACCAGCCGCTCTACGTCGCTTTCTTTGGATCTGGCGGTGGGAGTGATGATGTAGTAGGCGTTTTCCAGCAGATGGTCGGTGGAATTCTCATAGCCGGTTTTCTCGGAGCCGGCCATGGGATGGCCGCCGACGAACACCTCCTCCATGTCCAGTTCCGTCACATGCTCATGAATATCTGTTTTAGTGCTGCCCACATCGGTGATGAGGGCGCCCGGCTTCAGGAAAGGGCGGATCTCCGCCAGGTACCGGGCGTTGTATTCCACGGGGGTACACAGGAAAATGATATCGCAGATGGACAGCTCCGGACCGATTCCGTCCAGGATCACATCCACCACGCCGTCTGCCTTGGCCTGTTCCAGCCGGGAGCGGGTCCGCATATAGGCCATGACGGTTACATCCGGCCTGCTCCTTTTTAAGCCTCTGGCGATGGAGCCGCCGATGAGCCCCAGGCCGATAAAGCCGAAGATGGAATCCTGTTTTACGGTAGCGCTCATGGAAAATCCTCCTTGTAATATGACATACACAGGCCGCGGAGCCGGAACGGCGTTATTTCCTGCCGGCCAGTTCAATGTAAGGCTTCAGATCTTTCATCATGGTCTCGAACTGTTCAAAGGTCAGGGACTGGGGGCCGTCGGACATGGCGCAGGAGGGGCAGGGATGCACCTCCACCATAAGGCCGTCGGCGCCCACGGCGGCAGCCGCCTTGGACAGAGGCTCGATGTAGGCCCGCACGCCGGTGGCGTGGCTGGGATCCACAATGACCGGAAGATGGCTCTTGGCCCGGATGACCGGGACGGCGCTCAGATCCAGCGTGTTGCGGGTGGCGGTCTCGTAGGTGCGTATGCCCCGCTCGCACAGGACGATGTTGGGGTTGCCCTCGGAGATGATGTACTCGGCGGCGTTGAGCCACTCGTCGATGGTGGAGGAAAGGCCTCGTTTTAACAGTACCGGTATGCCGGATTTGCCCACTTCTTTCAGAAGTTCGAAATTCTGCATGTTCCTCGCGCCGATCTGCAGCATATCCACATATTTCACAGCGGTCTCAAGAGCCCGCAGGCTGGTGACCTCGCAGACGATATTCAGGCCGGTGGCTTCCCGGGCTTCTTTCATGTACCGCAGACCTTCCTCCTCCAGTCCCTGGAAGGAGTAGGGGGAAGTTCTGGGCTTGTAGGCTCCGCCCCGCAGGAAGGTGGCGCCCGCTTTCTTCACCGCCTCCGCCGTCTGCAGCAGCATGTCGTGATTCTCGATGGCGCAGGGCCCTGCCATTACGTGGAAGGTGCCGGGGCCGATGGAAGCGGTGCCCACGGGAATGACAGAGTCCTCAGGGTGAAATTTCTTGTTGACCAGTTTGTAGGATTCGGTGACGTTGACGATCTTGTCCACGCCCTCGGAAATCTCGATATTGGAGCCGTGAAGTTTGGTCTTGTCTCCGATAACGCCTACGATGGTGACCTCGTCGCCGGTGGACAGATGGACCTGAAGCCCCCGGGACTGGACCAGCTTTGTGACTTTCTGAATCGCCTCCTGGGAGGCGTTGGGTTTCATAATAATGATCATAGTAAAATTCCTCACGTTTATGGTTGATAAAATGATAGAGGCCCGTGGGAACCCGCGGTCCGCGGCACCCCATGGCCGGGCGGCCCATGCAGCGATATACGCAGCGGTCCATGCAGCGACATATCCAGCGACATACGCAGCAGCCCATGCAGCGGCGTGCGCCGCTGAAGCATAGCTATCATTTTATAGCAGGAGGTATGGATTGTCAACACTTTATTGATTTAAACCTAAAAATCAAGAAAATATTATTTTTTACTTGTTTGAACCCCCTGTAGTATAGTATAATGAAATCAATCTTAAGTTTTTTGTTTTTGGGAAGGGTAACCTGGAGGCGGGCCTTGAGGGGTAAGGCCCTGGTTTGGCGGCAGTCATCGTCTGGCGTGCCGCGGGAAGGAGTTTTTTATGGAGAACAGAATTTATAAGCTGGAGTCTGCGACGAAGGTACCGATTCGCGTGATGCCGGGACATTTTTCCACCAATCACTCCCACATCAATTTTTATGTGGATACGACGGCTTTGAAGGCGCGGCAGAGTGAGGCGGAGGCGGCGGCTAAGGATCTGGCGGCCAAGTATGTGTACAATACGGTTGTGGATACCATCGTATGTATTGAGGGAACGGAAGTGATCGGCGCGTTCCTGGCCAGGGAGCTGTCGGAGGCGGGAGTGATGTCCATGAACGCCCATAAGACCATCTATGTAGTAGCTCCGGAATATGACAATAACGGCCAGCTGATCTTCCGGGACAATATCCGTCCCATGATCTCCGGCAAGAATGTGATCGTTCTTCTTGCGGATGTGACCACCGGAAGAACCTCCGCCAGATGTGTGGAGGCCATCCAGTATTACGGCGGCATCGTCCGGGGCGTGTGCGCCCTGTTCAGCGTGGTGGACAATGTAAACGAGTTCCCGGTCAGCGCCATTTTCACAAAGAAGGACCTGCCGGATTACCAGGCATACCGCCCGGCGGAATGCCCTTACTGCAGGGGCGGCGTCCGTCTGGATGCCCTGGTGAACAGCTTCGGGTATTCCAAACTGTGACGGCGGTATACGGCAGGAAATGACAAAAGTGACAGCAGTTTGACGGCAGGAAAAGAAATTGTATGTGTCACAGTTACAATTTGCTTGTAAAATGGTCAAACTTTTAGTACAATAGCAGCATAGGCTTTGAAAAGACAGGAGGACTTTGTTTATGAATGTTTATGGAACCAAACAAATCCGCAATGTGGCCCTCCTTGGCCACGGCGGCGCAGGCAAGACGACTCTGGTTGAGGCCATGGCGCTGGTATCCGGAATTACCAAGCGCATGGGCAGCGTTGTAGATGGTACGACGATCAGCGATTACGATAAGGAAGAGGCAAGAAGACAGTTTTCTATCTCCACATCCTTAGTGCCCATTGAGTACAAGGGAGAGGACGGCCCCATCAAGATCAATTTCCTGGACACTCCCGGATATTTCGATTTCGTAGGCGAGGTGGAGGAAGCCATCAGCGTGGCGGACGCCGCCATTATCGTGATCAACTGCAAGGCAGGCATCGAGGTCGGTACGGAGAAGGCCTGGGAGATCTGCGAGAAGTACAATCTTCCCAGAATCATTTTCGTCACCAACATGGACGACGACCATGCCAGCTATCGGGATCTGGTCATGAAGCTGGAGACCAGGTTCGGCCGCAGGATCGCTCCTTTCCATATGCCCATCCGCGAGAATGAGAAGTTTGTAGGCTTTGTGAACGTGGTTAAGATGGGCGGAAGAAGATTCACCAATTTAAGCGATTACGAGGAGTGCCCGATTCCCGATTACTGCGAGAAGAACCTGACCCTTTACCGCGAAGCCCTGATGGAGGCTGTCGCCGAGACCAACGAGGAGTTTATGGAGCGGTATTTCGCGGGCGAAGAGTTTACCTATGAGGAGATTTCTTCCGCGCTCCGTGAGAACGTGATCAGCGGCAGCATCGTTCCCGTGATGCTGGGAAGCGGAATCAACGCCCAGGGCGCCAAGATGCTTCTTCAGGCTGTGGACAAGTATCTCCCATCGCCGGATCATTTTGAGTGTATCGGCGTGGACATTTCCACCGGCGAGCGTTTTGTGGCCAAGTATGATGATTCCGTATCCCTCTCCATGAGAGTGTTCAAGACCATCGTGGATCCCTTCATCGGCAAATATTCTCTGGTGAAGGTCTGCACCGGTACTCTGAAGCCGGATATGGCTTCCTATAACGTAAATAAGGAAACTGAGGAGAAGATCGGCAAGGTCTACACTCTGCGTGGCAAGGAGCAGATCGAGCTGCCCGAGCTTCGTGCCGGAGATATCGGCGCGGTAGCCAAGCTGAATGTGACCCAGACCGGCGATACCCTGGCAGTCCGCACGGCTCCCATCCTGTACCATAAGCCTGAGATTTCCATTCCTTACACCTATATGCGCTATCAGACCAAGACCAAGGGCGACGACGACAAGGTGGCCAGCGCACTTGCCAAGCTGATGGACGAGGATCAGACGCTGAAGAGCGTTGCCGATAAGGAGAATCGTCAGACTTTGCTGTATGGTATTGGCGACCAGCAGCTGGAGGTAGTGGTCAGCAAGCTGCTGAACCGCTATAAGGTTGAGGTTGAGCTGTCCAAGCCCAAATTCGCTTTCCGTGAGACCATCCGCAAGAAAGTGGAGGCCCAGGGCAAGTACAAGAAGCAGACCGGCGGCCATGGCCAGTACGGCGATGTGAAGATGTCCTTTGAGCCTTCCGGCGACCTGGAGACTCCCTACGTATTTGAGGAGCAGGTATTCGGCGGCGCCGTTCCCAGAAACTACTTCCCGGCAGTTGAGAAGGGAATCCAGGAGAGCGTCCTGAAGGGACCGCTGGCCGGATATCCGGTTGTGGGCCTGAAGACGATCCTTCTGGACGGTTCCTACCATCCGGTGGATTCTTCCGAGATGGCTTTCAAGATGGCGGCCAGCCTGGCCTTCAAGAAAGCGTTCATGGAGGCTAACCCGGTGCTTCTGGAGCCCATCGCTTCCGTGAAGGTTACGGTTCCGGATAAATTCACCGGCGACGTTATGGGCGATCTGAACCGCCGCCGCGGCCGTGTGCTGGGCATGAACTCCAACCATCACGGCAAGCAGATCATCGAGGCCGATGTGCCCATGTCCGAGATGTTTGGATATAACACGGACCTGCGCTCCATGACCGGCGGCATCGGTATCTTTGAATATGAGTTCAGCCGTTACGAGCAGGCTCCCGGCGACATCCAGAAGAAGGAAGTGGAAGCCAGAGCGGCAAGCCTGGAGGAAGAGAACTAATTGTTGTGAAGATATTCCCGGCGGCATTCAGGTGCCGCCGGGTATTTTGCATCAGTATGCAAACAAAGCGCCAGTGACGCTTTATTTGTTATGTCAGCATACAGGAAAGGACGCCGGCAGTATGGGCAAAGTGGAATTCTCTTCACGCTGTGTAGTAATCTGGTTTGGATATGTGCTTTGGGTCTGGCTGTCGGATCTGGTCAGCTTTATCGGCTTTTATCTGGGATTCACCCTGCATCCGGTCTGTTCCGGGACTTTGGCAGGACTTCTTATGGTTCCGATGCTGATTTGGGCAAAGCGTCATGCATCCTTTGGAAAGCTTCAGACCGCCTCCTGGGAGGATTGGGCGGTTGCGGCGTGCTTTTCCGCCTTTTATCTGATAAAAACCCTTTTCCCGGATGAGAGCTTTGATGTGATCAATTATCATCTGCTTCTGCAGAATCCGGTCTGGAAGGACATGGCAGGAAGCGACGCCCTTCCCGGATTTTTTCAGGGATTTGCCTTTCCCCTGGCAGACAGGCTGTTCTATCTGTTTCGGGCGGCCCTGGGATTCCGGCTGGGAACTCTGTGGAATCTGCTGACGGTCCTGGTGATGTATTGGCAGACGAGAGGAATTTTGGAGCGGCTTTTGGGAACCAGGTTTCGCGGGCTGCAGCCCCTGGCGGCTCTGGCGGCGGTGGCCCAGTACGACGTGCTGATGCAGATGGCTACCTACATGGTGGAATTATCGGCCATTGTTTTCGTGCTGGAAAGCATCTGGCTGCTGCTGAAAGAAGAAAATGATACGGCGGAGACATTGGCGTTTGCCGCTCTGCAGGGGTTTCTCTTCACCATGAAGCTGACCAATGTCATCTTTATAGCTCCGCTTCTGATTCTTTATATCGCGAAAAACAGAAAACATATTACGGTTTCCTTGTTTATGATATGTTTTGCGGCGGGCGCCGCGCCGGTTTTGATGTATCTGATTCACAATACGGTTATGACGGGAAATCCGGTATTCCCCTATTACAATACCATATTTCATTCCCCCTATTATGAGGAGGCGAATTTTAAGGACATCCGATGGGGAGGCGAGACGCTGCCGGAGATCCTTCTGTGGCCGTTTTACGCAATCGTGCGGCCGGAATACCGGCAGAGCGAGATGCCCAATCCCTGCCCGGCGGTCTACGGAATCGCGTGGGCCGCTGCCGCGGTGTATCTGCTGAACTGTCTTTTCCGGCGGAAGAGGCTCGGAAAGGAATACGCGTATATAGGAATTCTGGTGATTTCTTCCGCACTGATCTGGAGCGCTGCTTCGGGACACAGCAGATATTATATAGCGGGTTTTATTATTCTGATGGTGTGGGGTATCGCATCTATGGCCTGGCTTTGTCCGGATTCCGGGAAATGGCTGGTTCTGTGCGGTCTGCTGCTTATGCTTCCTCAGGCGGTCCTGGGAGGAAAGCGGTGCCTTGCAGGAGCGGAGTGGGCTCAGCGTCCTTCCTTTTTTCAATGGAAACAGGCTTATGCGGAGGCGTTTCAGACGCTGGGGAGGGATCGGATCTTCGGCACGCCGGAGCAGAAGGCCCATCCGGACAAGCTGATCATCGTGGATAACGATTCCAGAGGGGCGACGCTTCTCAACTCCGATGTTCCGGCAATCTCATGGAAATCCCTGTCGGATATGGTTTCTGATGATATCTATGCCGGCTGGGCGGATAAACTGGAGTCTGAGATGGAAGAAGGGATGGCCATGGACACGGTCCTGTGTACCGGAAGAGGCCAGATTCCGGATCTTTCGCCTATTTACGGCTACCGGATAGCGGCAAAGAGCGCAGAACGTCTGGAACAGAATCTGTTTCCGGCCAAGGATTTCTATCTGGTGCAGCTGGCCAATCCGGAAGAATCCGTTCGCGGCATGACCCGGCAGAAGATGGCGAGCGCTGTGGGCTGCAGGATCACGGATATCGGCCAGGGGAAAAACGCCGGTTCCGCAGAGGTTCTGGTCAGCGTCCCCGGATTTGAGTATTTTTCGGAAACCGGGCAGAAGCCTTTGGGAATAGGAACCGTTAAGATCTACTGCCTTTGCAGAGATGAAGAAAAACTGTCGCCGCCGGATTGGGAGAACGCGCAGGAAAAAGAACTGCTGGCGGAATTTTCTGTGGACATGTCCGTGCAAAAGACTTATAAGCGTACTCTGAATCTTTCCGGACGCCGCGGCATCACATATCTGGCGTGCGTACTGGAGCTTGAGGAGGATAAGGGCAGTCTGGCGCCTCTTGCGGGAGTCTGGGTGAGGACCTCGCTTACCGGACGTCAGTATATCAATGGACAGTACTGTTTTATCAGAGATAATGAAGGCAGCGTCGGCCGCGGATGGACCCGGGAGAATCAGGAACGCTCCTATGCGGGCTATTTTGGTATCCTGAAAACAGGATTTTTCGAGACGGATGGAGGCTGGTACTTATTCTCGGACGATGGTCTTATGCAGACCGGATGGCAGGCTTTTGGAGAAAATTGGTACTATTTTTCGGAAGACGGCCTGATGCAGACCGGATGGGTGAAGCCGGACACAGGCGGGACCTTCTATCTGGACGATGACGGGGCCATGGTGACGGGAAAGCACCGTATTGATGGGCAGTGGTATGAATTTGACTCGGACGGCTATCTGATGGAATCTGTCTCAGAGTAAGCTTTGGAAAAGGAGACTGAGGAAATGATGAATGTTGGTTATAGTGGGAATGTACAGGCAGATGAGAATGGGTATCTGCGTATGGCCCGCAAATGCTTTTCCCGGGTAGGACTGGCCTGCGCCGCTTTTTTCATTGTGGCGGCAGCCAGCCAGCTGGCGGTATCTCTGTTTCTTCAGCTTTTCTGGAAACAGATAGGAGAGCAGACGTGGACCTTTATCGCCATGCTGTCCATGTATCCTCTGGCGTTTCCCGTCAGCATGCTGATCATGAGGACGGTGCCGAAGGGCGTGCCCGACCGGCGGTATCCTATGAGCCCTCTGCGTTTTCTGGGAATTTTTGTCATATGTATAGGAGCCATGTTCACGGGCAACTGTATTGGCCAGGCGCTGATGGCCATCGTCAGCCTTCTGACCGGCCGTCCCATATTCAATGGAGTCAATGAGATCATCCTGGGAATGGATTCCTGGGCGGTTCTTCTCGTGGCGGTGATACTGGCGCCGATCGTGGAAGAGACCATATTTCGGAAATGTTTCATCGACCGGCTCGCGCCTCATGGGCAGCTGACGGCAGTTCTTCTGTCCGGAGGCCTTTTTGGCCTGGCCCACGGCAATTTTTATCAGTTTTTCTATGCCTTTGCCCTGGGGCTGATATTTGCCTATGTCTATCTGCGCACCGGCAGAGTCCGTTATACGATTGCCCTCCACATGCTGGTGAATTTTACGGGGAGCATTGTGCCCATGGCTCTGATGAAGATTGTGGAGGAACATGTCCTTCTGGGTTCGTTCCTCGCTGCCGGTGAGATGATGCTCCTGTGCGGATCCGTGGTATGCGCGGTGATCCTTCTGGTCGTGTGCAGAAGGGATATCTGGTTTTCCAAAAGCCGCCGCCGGATTCCCGCGGGCCGCTGGCTGTCAGTGATATTCGGCAATGTCGGGATGATTTTGTTCCTGATGTATTGTCTTTTCTCTTTTATCTGGATGTAGAATTCAGCGAAATACAAAATATGGACACATATGAATGAAAAATAACAAAATATTGTTGCCGCCCGTCCTCAGAAATGTTATAATACATTGATTGCAATAACATAAATGCGCATAAAGGAGCGGGCATCGATGAAAAGGTGGATGAGACAAGGGGCAGCTGTCGTTCTGGCGGCTTTTCTTGCTCTGGAAAGTCCCATGGGAGCAGTCAGTTCCCTGGCGGATGAAGAGGTGTTTACCGGACGAAAGGAAGCTGTATCTGATGAAAAGGAGGACAGCTTTCTTTTGTCGTATCAGGGCATGAGAGAAAACGGCGGCGGCTCCGGATTGGCCACACCGTCAGACGGAGAACACAGGCTGCCGGATGAGGCTTACGGGGATGAGATTCACGAAGATTCAGAGAAAGAAGCCGAAAAGGACGAGCCTCTGCCGAAGAGGAGGGAAACGCAGGCCACGCCATCGGATGCGGAGATAAAGAAGCTTCTTGCCATGGAGGAGATCGGCGGAAGCCTGAAGATTGAGCTGCGGGGAGCCGCGCCGGGCAGGGCATCCCGCTGGAAAGCAGAGCTTATCCCTGAAGACAGGGGAGAGGAACATGATGCCAGGGGAAGGGAGTATGAAAGCCTGATCAGTCTGCCTGCAGTGAAAGACAAGGAGGTTCAGGCTTCGGCATCCATTGACGGGATTCTGCCGGGGACGTATCTGCTGCGCCTGACGCCGGAGCAGGAAGGCAATTCTTACCTGCCCTATGAACAGAATATTACGATCGGGATGAATCAGATCGCGATATGCCTGATCAACGGCGATCCGCTGCAATACGGGTACAAGAAGGAAGATGCGGCCAAACTGGGCGTGCTGGTCATGGGTGATGTCAACGGCGACGAGAAGCTGGATGAGACGGACATGAAAGAGCTTCTGAATCTGACCGCGAAGGGCATGGCCCAGGGCGGCTCCGTCTATGAGCGCGCGGACCTGAATGGGGATAGAGTGGTCAATCTTCTGGATGTGGACGTCTTTACCGGGTATTATTATAAGAAAGATCTTCTTGAACAGAAGGCGGCGCCGGTGACCACGGTGAGGGTCCGCAAGGATGAGATCGTGGCGGCCCCCAGCAACGCCACCATGGATAAGGGAAGCGCTTCCGTGACGGAAGTGTTTGCAGGCACCAATGAATCGGCCCTGGGTCTGAAGGCGGAAGAGGCGATCAGCGAGGAGACGCCTCTGGAAATTACAGCCGAGTTCACTGGGGGAGCCAAGGTGATGGGAGGGCTGGAGATCGATCCGGTTCCCGGTTCCGGCGGAAGCATCCAGGACGGCGAGATTGTCGTGGAGGATGAGAACGGCACAGAGCATAGATTCTCTATTGTGGACGGAAAGGTGTCGGAGAAGGCGCAGAAAGAAAGCAGGAAAGAGAAGGCCATTAGTTACGACAGGATCATTATGGATAATGAAATGTTTCGGCCCGGACAGATTTATGCCAGAAGCAGCATGACAAGAAAACTGGCGCTGACTGCCGCAGAGGAACCGGAACAGACTATGGACCGGGGTGTGCCGATCGTCATTGATCTTGGGGCCCAGGTGGCGGTAAAGAAGATTACCATCAGGGTGACTAAGACCATCCAGAGCCTGGATCTGGTGGAGATCTCCAAGGTGGAGTTCTATGAAAATATGGAGGACAGAATTCCGGAGCCGGAGATGTCGGCGCCGGAACGGGTGACGGTGGAAAATCATTCCAAATCATTTACGGTTTCCTGGAAAAACGTGCCCAATGTAACCGGGTACAGGGTGGAAGTAACCGGTCCGGCCGATGGAAAAGGGACGGTAACGGCAGTCTTCTCTCCTGAAATAAATGAATGCGAGGTTACGGGGCTTAACGGAGGCGATCTGCTGAATGGCGAGACGTATGAGGTAAGCATCCGCAGCGTCAATGGTTCCTGGAGAAGCGACGCCGCGGAGGTAACAGCCGAGCCCAATGCCGATTCCCTGCCTCCCGCGCCGGAGGACCTGGTGATCACGCCGGGCGGCCAGTCCCTGAAGATTGTCTGGAAGAAGATGAAAGACACGGATCAGTATACGCTGTATTATAAAGAGACGGAGGGGACGGCGGCAGGTTTCACGTCGGTATCGGATATAAAGGGAAACGCGTATACCATAGAGAGACTGAAGGAGGATACGGAGTACGAGATCTATCTGACGGGTACCAATGGAATCGGCACAGGGCCGGAATCCCTTCATTATAAGGTCCGTACCTCTGCCATGAAGCCTCCTGTGACGCCCAATTATAAGCTGATCAATGTGGCTGAGGAAGGAAAAGAAGCCACCGCCCATATCGTATCGGTGGAACAGGGTTCCGGCACGTCGTCCGGTCAGTTTGATGCGGCGGATGGAAAGTATGATACCTACTGGGTGCTGAATGACTGGGATGCGGGATATTACTACACCAATCAGGCGCCCAAGGTGACCTTCGATAACGTCTATGAGATGAATACCATGGTCCTGGTTCCAGATGAAGTCCAGCCTTATTCTCTGGGCGCCGGAAAGATCAATTACTGGGATGAAAAGGGCGAAAAGAAGACGGTCGAGGCAAGAATGACGCGGAAGACCAGCAACGGAAAATATTACTACATGTTCCATACCCTGGAGCCGATCCGGGCAAAGAGCGTGCAGCTGGCGGTATATACCTACGGCTCAGGCCCCAGGGTCGGCATCGCGGAGCTGAAGTTCTATCACTATGATCCCATTGAGAAAGAGATCATGGACCTCTACGGGGATACCTTCCATGTGTCTCTGAGGACGGAACCGCAGGTTACGCAGGAGACGATCGATGATCTGAGAGCGCGGCTGCAGGTGCCGGATGAGGCCAGCGGAGAGCTGCATCCGAGAAAGGCGGAGCTGGAGAAGGAGCTGGACAATGCGGAGAAGATTCTGAGAGACGGCAATGCGGACGGCGGCATTATCCAGATTGACAATAAGGATACGGTCAAAGCGGACAGCCATATTACGTTCCTCGGCGGGCTGAATACGTTCCAGCCTCTGGGTGTTACCGCCCTGGCCGGCGAGACGGTCACGATCTATGTGGGAGGGCCCAATCACAGGGACGGCGACAATACCCGATTGGAGCTTTACATGGCCCAGTACCATGGAAGTTCCGCGGCAGTGTTTAAGTCCATGGGCTATCTGAAGGCGGGAGCCAATGAAATTGCCATCGAGGCCTTGGATCAGATGGACAAGGAGAGAGGCGGACAGCTGTATGTGGAGTATACCGGACAGCCTGGGCAGGAAGAGTACGGAGTCCGCGTCAGCGGCGGCCACAGGAGCGCGTTTTTGGATATCTCGGATGTGACCGGCCACAGCAGTAAAGTTGCGCTGGCCGAGAGATACCTTGAGGAACTGATGGCGCAGAACGAACAGTGCCAGGCCCTTCACGAGCAGGATCACGCGTCCTACAGCTGGGAGCCTGAGAACTGTATCTATCAGGCCACGGATATTGTGACCAGATACAATATGGTATCTTCAGCGGCGAAACAGGTTCTTGACGGACTTGAGGATGCTGCAGGCAGCAGTTCCGTCGGCGATATGGCGGAGCAGCTGGTGAATTCTATGGATGCGCTTGATGAGATGATGGTGCTGTTCTATCATCACAAAGGCCTCAGTGAGGCGGAAGATACTCCGGCTCATAACCGGATGCCTGTAAGCCGCATCAACATCCGCTATCAGAGAATGTTTGCAGGGGCCTTCATGTATGCCGGCGGCAGACATATCGGCATCGAGTGGCCGGAGCTTAAGGGCCTGATGGGCGGCCATCCGGTCACGGCGGATGAAGACGGCAGATACCAAAGCGGCGGTTATTTTGGCTGGGGTATCGCCCACGAGGTCGGCCATGAGATCAATGAGGGCGCCTATGCGGTGGCGGAGGTGACCAACAACTATTTCTCCGTCCTTGCGCAGGCCAGAGACAACAATGACAGCGTGCGCTTCCAGTATGAAGATGTATATAACAAGGTGACTTCCGGCACAAAGGGAAAGGCCAGCAATGTGTTCGTACAGCTTGCCATGTACTGGCAGCTGCACCTGGCCTACGACCTGGGCGGATACAACTATAAGATTTATGATACCAATGAGCAGCAGCTTGAGAATCTGATCTTTGCCCGGATGGATTCCTATGCGAGAAAGCCGGATACGGCGCCGGGAGCCGGTGACAACAAGCTGTCCCTGGCAGGCGCCGATACAGACAATAAGCTGATGCGCCTGGCGTCGGCGGCGGCGCAGAAGAATATTCTGGAATTCTTCCGTCGGTGGGGCCTGGAGCCGGACGAGGGGACAATCCGGTATGCCAGCCAGTTTGAGGAGGAGACCAGAGGCATCTGGTTTGCCAATGACGATACCAGAGTGAGACAGCTGGAAAACGGCGGCAAAAACGGCTATGCCAATCAGGCTGCGTCAGCGGCGGTGACAGGCCATATCGCCTCCGTGGAGAATAACCGGGTAACCCTGAATCTGTCATCCGATGATTCCATCTGGATGTACGAAATCTACCGCTATGAGCGGGTTAAGAACCAGATCGTCCGCAGGCCGGCAGGTTATGTGAAGGCTGACGGCGGTCCCGTGGAGTTTACGGACGTCATAGGCACAGTGAACAACCGGACCTTTACCTACGAGGCAGTGGGCTACGATATGTGGCTGAATCCTACGGCAAAGGCGGAGATCGGCACCGCGAAGGTGTCCCATGACGGCTCTATCGATAAGAAGCTGTGGACAGTGGAAACCAATCTGACTAACGGCGATTATGTGAAGCCGGA
>CANQRW010000061.1 GCA_947626365.1 uncultured Lachnospiraceae bacterium | reverse complement strand
AGCGACGCGGTGATCATTGTGGGAACGCCTAACTGGTCCCAGTATGTGGACCAGGCGGCGGCCGACCCGATCACCGGCTTCGACAATATCATGTACGCCCTTCATTTCTATGCAGCCACCCACAAGGACGACCTGCGAGGCAGGATGGCGGCGGCAGCGGAGCAGGGACTGCCCGTTTTTGTGACGGAGTACGGCATCTGCGACGCCAGCGGAAACGGAGCCATCGACGAGGGGCAGGCCAACCAGTGGGTCAGCCTGATGAATCAGTATGGTATCAGCTATGTGGCCTGGAATCTTTCCAATAAAAATGAAACCAGCGCCGTGCTGAACAGTTCCTGCGCCAAAACAAGCGGATTTGAGGACGGGGATCTGAGTCCCAGCGGCCTGTGGCTTAAGAGGACACTGGCAGGAGCCGGCGGAAAATAGAATCCAGATGCGATGTTGGTCCGGGGCCGCAGACCCCGAACGCCGCTGCCTGGTTGCCTACTTTACTGACTCCCGCATCTCCTTAGGAGACACGTCGAAGTTCCGCTTGAAGGCCCGGCGGAAGGAGGCGGCGTTGTTGTAGCCTACATACTGATAGAGGGTGGACAGGCTGGTATCGGTTTCCAGGACCATCTCCTTGGCCTTGGCCATCCGCAGCCGTTCCAGGTAGGTGGAGAAATTCTCGGCCACTTCCTTTTTAAACAGGTAGCTGAAATAGTTTTCCGAGATCCCGAATTCACTGGAGATCTTGGTAAGGCCCAGTTCCGGGTCATGGTAATTATTGTTGATATATTCCTGAATCTTTACGATAAGGTCATTGCTGTCGGTATCTGTGCCGTAGACGTCGCACAGTTCCAGGGCAATGGCCTTTAATACTTCCAGGCTCATCTCGCCGTTAAACTGCCGGTCGATCAGATCCAGGGTTTTCCTCCTGGAGGAATCCAGTTCCTCCTCCGCCAGAATATGGCGTTTCTTGAACAGAGTACTGCGGATGTCGGAAATCAGCCACTGGGACTGGGTATAGGGCAGATTCCTTCTGACCGTGTTCTCATAATAGATCAGCTTGAACAGCTCGCTGACCTGCTCCCGGTTGCCGGTGGAGATGAAGCCGTTCAGCTGGACGGCCAGGCTTTCCGGATAGAAATACACGTCTGTGGAGTTGGCAAAGTCGCTGATGCTCATGAAATATTTGTTGGGCGTGGTAACCGCTTTGGCCTCTCTGGCCTGCTGATAGGACTTCCACATATAGGATGCGACGCCGTTGCGGCCGCCGATTCCTCCGCAGATCCAGATGCCGTACTGATTCAGCAGCTCCTGATGGAGCACGGTGAAGGTTTCCCGGTTCTGCTGGGCCACCTGATCATAGGGCACGCGCTCGTCAGAGGCGATCAGAATGGCAAATGTGCGGGAGGAGGGCTTATACAGGTAGCCGGGATTCGGGAAGTAGCGTTTCAGGGCGTCCCGGACCAGCGTATCGTAGCTGCGGATGCGCTGCTCTATATCCTCGGGCCGGATCTGCTTGTCGTCGGCAGGGGAAACCTCCGTAAACAGCACATGATATTTGACGCCGAGTTTTTCCAGATTCAGGGTATCCACCATAGTATGTATGTCGTTTAAGGAAGCGGCGGTCCCTTCCATGATCTTGCGCAGGTAGGATTCCTCCACCACGGGAGTCTGCTCCTCCACCTGCTGGTTTAAGGAGGTGACCAGGGATTCCTGGGCGGTCAGCCGGGAGGAAAGCACCTGGAGCTGCCTGCGGTTTACGATGGAGCCGAAGACAGCGATGGCGATTCCAATCATCATGGCCAGGATCAGCAGAAAGATAAACAGCCGCTGGAAGGTGGTGATGGAGTAGTAGGCCTGGTCCCTGGGCTGTACCAGATAGTAGGTCCAGCCGCTGTATGGCGAGACGCCGGTGGTCACCAGCAGCGTATCACGGGAGCTTGCGGGGGTAAATGTGGCAATCTGGTCTTCGTAGCTTAAGTCCGCAAGGACCGCGCGGTCATACAGTACAGCGTCAGGGCCGGCGTTTAGGAAGATCAGTTCATTATTCTTATTGTAGACGGCCAGATATCCTATTTCAAAGAGGTGAATATCAGAAAAATACTGGCTCAGCTGCTGCCGGTCAAACTCATAACAGAGGACGGAATGGACCCGCTCCGCAGCCGGAACAGAAGGAGACAGGGGATATACGTACAGATAATTGCCGTTATAGGTCCCCATCATGTCGTCCATGGAGAGAAAACGGTTCCAGTTGCCGGAATCCATCAGAATATCAGCCACCTGATCTCCGGTCATATTCAGGGTGAGATTGTTGCGGACATAGAAATCAAACTCGGAGAAGAGGATGGAGGACAGGGCGTAATGGGATTTGCTCATGTAAATAAAAGAACTGCTGACGGGAAGCATCCGGTCCACCGGAGAGAAGCTTTTCAGGCTCTGCTGGGTCTGGTAGCCGGAGTAGTAGAACCGGCTGTTCTCACGGCCGGTCATGTCGGCGATGGAGCCGAAAGAAAAATTGGAGGAAACCTGTCTCGCCGCAGCTGCAATCACCTGGGTGGTATTGTCCAGCGACTGGATGGAGGAGGATACGGTCAGGCGGTTCTGCTCATTGATCCCATTCTTCACCCGGTTGTAAGAGATATGGTAAAGGATGGTTCCGATCAGCAGAAGAATGGAAAGGATGCCGATATAAGTCAGCATCAGGATATTGGTTATGGAAAGCTTCTGGATTCTCTCCCTCATATGCAGGCCCTCCGTTCAGATGGATTTGTCATCTGTAATCGACAGTTTACATGAATTATAATATAAAGAAAAACCGAAATCAATAAAAATGTACGCTGATGCGGAAAAACGTATCCGGAGCTGTCCCGGTTCCATACTGTCCTTATGGAAGAAGATTTCAGCTGCTTTTGGTCAGAGTATCGCCCGGTGAGAGCAAATTGGATAAAAAACAGGGGTGCAAATGGTAATTTTAGCTAAAAATGAACAATGATGTGAAGAAGTGTGCGTTGAAAATACCTTTTGAAAATGGTATCCTAAAATCATAAAAAAGGTGCGCGCCTTTATTATGAAACCTGTAACAAAATATGAAACCAAGAAACGGGAGGTAAAACATGAAACACAACAGATTGTTTGCAGCTGCTTTGGCTACACTGATGGCTGCATCCGTAGTGCTGGGGGGGTGCGGCGGCTCCAGTTCCAGCTCCAGTTCTTCCGGTGATACCGGTTCCGGCAATGCTGCTTCCAGCGACACAGGCGCTGCTTCCGGCGGCGGTGAGGCCGCGGCAAGCGACGACGGCATCGAGAAGCCGGAGACCATTACCATTATGGTAGACGGTACCGTGACCACGCAGGAGAACAACCAGCAGGCGTTTATCGACAAGTTCAAAGAGCTGACCGGCATCCAGCTGATCATCAACCAGCCGGATCATGACGCTTACTATGATAACGTAGGACAGACCTTCGCTTCCGGTCCCGACAACTGGCCGGATGTGATCATCCTTTCTTCTACTTATTATGCAGGCTATGCCGGTGAGGGCGCTCTGTGGGATATGACTGACGCTTACGAGAATTCCGAGCTGAAGGGCCGTATCAATGAGTCCGGCCAGTCCGTAATCGACGGTCTGAGGATCGACGGCCATCTGTACGGATTCCCCTCCGGCAGAGGAAACGGCTGCGTAACCTATGTTAAGAAGAAATGGCTTGACAACGTTGGCATGGAAGCTCCCACCAATTATGATGAGTACATCAAGATGCTGGATGCCTTCACCACCGGCGATCCCGACGGCAACGGCGTGGACGGAGACACTTACGGCGTATCCGCGGCCGGTATCATCGCGGCTGAGACTCCTTACATCAACTATCTGCCTGAGTTCTACCAGGATGCGTTCCCGTCCTTCGTGAAGGGCGACGACGGCGTATGGTACGACGGATTCACAGAGCAGAGCTTCAAGGATGCCCTGACCAGACTGCGCGAAGCCTACGCGGCCGGCTACATCGACAAGGAGACCCTGACCAACGGTACTAATGACTGCCGCAACAAGTTCTATGAGGATAAGTTCGGCGTGTTCACTTACTGGGCAGGTACCTGGGACAGCAACCTGAAGAATAACCTGGAAGCCAACGGCCTTGACGGCGAGCTGGTTCCTCTGAAGCCTCTGGCAGAGGTTGCCGATGTGGGCGGTTACATCGAGAGAACTCCGCCTGTATGGGCCATCACCGAGGCCTGCGAGAATCCGGAAGGTGTCTTTAAGTACTTCATCGAGACCATGCATGACGGCGGCGAGATTCAGACCCTGTGGTCCTACGGCGTAGAGGACGTTCACTGGTCCAGGAAGGCTGAGGAAGTCTGCGGCAATACTTACGCGGAGGGCGAGTTCCACTTTGCCGAGAGCCTTGAGAAGCCCGGTACCCAGTACACCAAGCAGCATATGGACAGTATGCTGGCCCTGGTTCCCATCGTGGATGATATCGGAGCTAACGGTCACGCTCCCGAGGCGGTTGAGTCTCAGGAGATCTTCAACAACAACTGCCGTCAGGCGCAGCTGGTTCCGTCTACGGATGAGATGGCCCAGTACAACGGAGACCTGACCACCCTCAAGAACTCCATCGTAGCGGATGTCGTTGTTCAGGGCGTCTCTATTGACGAGGCTTATCAGAGATTCGAGACCGAGCACGGCGCTGAGTGGTCCAAGATGATCGTAGATTCTCTGAACGCTCAGTAAACAGGTATTCGGTATTTTGTTAGGGAAATAGTGTGATTGTCACGGCGCACCCGGTCAAAATCGGGCTGGGTGCGCTTTTTGTACAAAAAATAGGGGGTTTTTATGGCTAAATTATCAAAGGAGGCTGCTGCAGTCACCACCAATAAACGTCCTCTGACCACATCGCTTTACTTTTACAGAGGCTTCTATATCATGTTTATCCCGGTGCTGGTGTTCGCGATCCTGTTCCATTACCTGCCCATGTACGGTATCCGCTATGCTTTTACCACCTACAAGGGCGTTAAGGATCCGGTGTTCATCGGGATGGGCAATTTTACCAAGATGTTGGGGATGCCGGCGTTCTGGAGCGCGTTCGGCAACACCATTTATCTGAGCGTCGTCAAACTGCTGTTAAATACTTTCGCGGCGGTTGCGCTGTCCCTGCTTCTGAACGAGCTTCGTTCTCTGAAATTTAAGAAATTCGCGCAGACCCTGGTTTATCTGCCCCACTTTATGTCCTGGGTTGTGACCGCTTCTGTGTTTACCCTGATCCTTTCTCCCACCAGCGCCGGTCTGGTCAACTCCATTCTGGTGAAGCTGGGAATCGTCCAGGCAGGCAACGAGATCTACTTCCTGGCGGACCAGAAGTGGTGGGTGCCCATGTACTTTATGATTAACGTGTGGAAGGACACCGGCTGGGCAACCATTATCTTCATGGCGACCCTGTCCGGCATCAGCCCGGAACTTTATGAGGCGGCGGGCATCGACGGCGCCAACCGCTGGCAGGCCATGCGTTACATCACGCTTCCGGCTCTGGCTAACACCATCATCACGGTGCTGATCCTGAACCTGGCCAAGATCATGAACCTGTTCGAGTCTGTATTTGTTATGCAGAACGACGCGGTCATGAAGCAGTCCGACGTGCTGCAGACTTACATTTATACCCAGACATTTAACTCCGGCGCCCTTCCGGATTACGGCTATACCACGGCGGTAGGTCTTGCCTCCTCCATCGTAGGCTGTATCCTGGTTCTTGTCTGCAACAAGGCAAGTTACAAGGTCCGCGGCAGAGGCATTATGTAAAGGAGGGATACATTTATGAGACCGAGAAAAGCTGGTTTGGCCGATTATGTGATCGTCGCCGTATTTATCGTTATCTGTTTCATTATGATCATCCCTATTTACAAGGTGCTGATCGACTCGCTGGATCTGAAGACCGCTTACGGTATGAAATTGTTCCCGGAGCAGTTTGGCCTGGCCGGATATATCTCCGTGTTTACCAACCCGACCCTGTACGGGCCCTTCCTGATCTCCGTGATCGCCACGGTGTCAGGTACCTTCATGGGCCTGGCGATTTCCACTCTGGGCGCGTACGTGCTGATTCAGTGGGATATGCCCGGAAGAACGTTACTGGCCAACATCCTGCTGTTCACCATGATCTTCAGCGGCGGCATGATTCCTACCTACCTGGTACTGAGCAGTCTTCATCTGACCAACACCCTGTGGGCGGTTATCCTGCCTCCGGCTATCAACGTGTACAACCTGGTTCTGATGAGAAACTTCTTCGAGGGCATTCCCACCGCGCTGTTTGAGTCCGCGGAGATCGACGGATGCTCGCCCATGAAGATCTTCTTCGGTATCGTGCTTCCCCTTTCCAAGGCAGCCCTTACCTCCATCGGACTGATGTTCGCTGTTTCCTACTGGAACGATTATACGAACTACAAGCTGTACATCACCAAGCAGAATCTGTACAACTTCCAGATGAAGCTGCGTTCCCTGATCATGGGCAGCGACCTGCCCACGGCGGTAGGCGGAGCGACTGAGAATACGGTGAAGAACGCCGCGGTTATCGTGGCCATCCTTCCCTTCATGATCATCTATCCGTTCTGCCAGCAGTACTTCATCCAGGGCGTGAATATCGGAGCCGTCAAGGAATAATTATTTTAACAGGAAAAGGGACGGAATTCTCTGTCCCTTTTTCTGTATCTGTGGTAAAATATTCATGTAAATAAACAGTAAGCCGTGCGTCAGGCACAGATCGTCAGCTTTTTGGCGGCGCGCGGCCGGAAATTATGACTCGCTGAGGTAAACAATATGTATCGCAATCCGATTCTTTATGCTGACTATTCCGATCCGGACGTGATCCGGGTGGGACTGGACTACTACATGGTAGCGTCCTCTTTCACCTATCTTCCCGGCGTTCCCCTTCTTCATTCCAGGGATCTGGTTCACTGGGAGATCATCAATTACTGTGTTACATCCCTTCCTTTTGAGAAATATGACCGGCCCTCCCACGGTTCCGGGACCTGGGCGCCGTCCATCCGTTTTCATGACGGAATCTTTTATGTGTTTATCCCTCTTCCCGATGAGGGGATCTTCGTGGCCAGAAGCGCGGATCCTTACGGGAAATTCGAGCTGAACTGTCTGGCGGAGGCCAAAGGCTGGATCGATCCCTGCCCCCTGTGGGACGACGACGGGAAGGCCTATATGGTGTTTGCCTATGCCAGGAGCCGCTGCGGTATCAAGCACCGGCTGGCTCTGGCGGAAATTGATCCGGAATGTACCCATCTTCTGGGAGAACCTTCCGTGATATTCGATGGAGAACAGTTAGGCCCTACGACGGAAGGACCTAAATTCTATAAATACAACGGTTACTATTATATTCTCATGCCCTCCGGCGGCGTGGCCACCGGCTGGCAGTCGGCTCTTCGGTCCAGGACTATTAACGGACCCTATGAGTATAAGATCGTTATGCATCAGGGCAATACCCAGATCAATGGCCCTCACCAGGGAGGCTGGGTGACGGCCCCTGACGGAAAGCACTGGTTCATCCATTTCCAGGACGTGATCGAACTGGGGAGAGTGACCCATCTGCAGCCCATGTGCTTTAACGCCGGCTGGCCCTTTATCGGCAGCGAGCTAAACGGCGACGGCATCGGGGAGCCGGTGGAAGAGTGGAATATGCCGGCGGAAGGGCAGCCGGAGTATGAGATTGCCCAGTCGGACCGGTTTGACGGAAAGAAGCTGGGGCTTCAGTGGCAGTGGCAGGCCAATCCCCAGGAGCGGTTCTATTCCCTGGAGGGACATCCGGGCATCCGGCTGTATTGCCTGAAGAACGAGGCCAGAGAGAATTATCTGTGGTACGCGCCCAACGCCATGACCCAGATTCCCCAGCACAAGGCTCTCACGGCGGTGACGCGGGTGCGGCTTTGCGGTGACCGGGAAGGCGATATGGCCTCTCTTGGCGTGATCGGCCATTCCTACGCCTATGTGGGGATCCGGAAGGGCCGCGTAAGCAATGAGGTAGTTCTTTATTCCGGCAGGGTCCTTCAGGAAACCTATGAGGGCCTGGCGGAAGAGAAACTGGCGGAATCCCATGTCTATGACGGCGATATCGTGTATCTGCGCCTGGAGATCTATGAGAATAAGACCTATCGGTTCGCCTGGTCTTCCGACGGGATCCGCTATACGCCCATAGGCGGGGCCAATCCCCTGGACCGCGCCACCTGGACCGGCGCCAAGCTGTGTCTCTGGAGCTGCAGCCGGGAGAATGAGGAGTCGGAAGGGTACGGAGAATATGAATTTATACACATCGAAAAGCGAGAAGGCTGCTAAGGAAGGCTTTGCTGCCGCGGGGCGGGGGGATTTCCCTGCCGTGAAGCGGCTGATCGACAGCAGCTTTAACATCGGCGACTGCGATGAAGAGGGCAGCAGCCTTCTTCATTACGCGGTGAAGGGCGGCAATCCGGAGCTGATAAGATATCTGGTGGAGCGGTGCGGCATGGACCCGGCCTGGGCCAACCGGGAGGGCGTGACGCCATGGGATTTGGCACAGAGGAGCTGCGATGAGGAAACCGCCGGCGTTCAGGCACGGGAAGTCTGCAGTGAGAAGGCCGATGGAGGTCCGGTGGGAGAAGGCTGTGGTGGGAAAGTGGCCGGCGGTCAGGCACAGGAATTCTGCAATGAGGAAGCCGCTGGCGTCTCGGCGCGTGAAAACCGCGCCGATCTGGCCATGGAAGAGATACGAGGATACTTTGAGCGTGTCTGCGGCTTCTCCCACGAGGAATGTTACCGGAACCCGGTGCTGCGTGGAATGCATCCGGATCCCAGCATCCTTCGGGTGGGAGAGGACTATTACATGGTCAACTCCAGCTTCATCTTTTTCCCCTGTATCCCCATTTCCCATTCCCGGGACCTGGTCCACTGGCAGGTCATCGGCCATGCCGTGACGGACCGGAAGTGGGCGGAGGAGCATCTGGGCCCCCTGGAGGGCGGCAGAGGTTTCTGGGCGCCGGATATCAGCTATTACAACGGACGGTTTTACATCTGCGCCACCCTGCGGAACAACGACGACGCGCCTTATATTCAGACCCAGATGGTCACCAGCGCCGACCGGCCGGAAGGGCCTTATGATACGCCGGTGATCCATAATGTGCGGGGCATCGATCCCTCTATCTTTACGGACGACGACGGAAAGCGGTATATGCTGGTAAACCGGGGAGCCAGGATGATGGAGATCTCACCTGACGGAAGAGAGATCCTGTCGGAGCCAGAGCTGATCTGGTACGGCCATTCGGGAAAGGCCCCGGAAGGGCCTCATCTTCTGAAAAAGGACGGCTATTACTACTGCTTTCTGGCGGAAGGCGGTACCGGCAAGGGACATATGATCGCTGTGGGCCGTTCCCGAAACCTGCGGGGACCCTATGAGGACTGTCCCTACAACCCCATCATGACCCAGAGGGATGAGATTGCCTCCATCCAGTGCTGCGGCCACGGGAAGCCGGTGCAGACGGCGGACGGCCGATGGTTCATGGTGTATCTGTGCAGCCGGTTTATTGACGGACAGTGGGGGATGCTGGGCAGGGAGACCTGCCTGGATGAGATCACCTGGACGGCGGACGGCTGGCCATTGGTCAACCGCGGAAGGGGCCCGTCCTACATGGCGAAGCTGCCGTTTCCGGAGAAAAGCCGCGGCGGGGCAAAACCGTCCGGGGAGGCAGGTGGGCCCGCGGCCGGAGAACCGACGCAACCGTCTGGAAAGGATAAGAGCCAGGCCTTCTCCTGGATTTCTCCCAGAACCATGGATCCGGCCTATGTGACCGTTGAAAATGAGTTCTGTGTGGAGATACGGGGCGACGGCCGGGATCTCTGCGACCGGAACTGCCGAAGCCTTCTGGTGAAGCACCAGCCGGATTTCCGGTTTTCGGCGGAATTTGAGCTGGAATGGTCGGCGCGTGGGACCGGGAAGTCGGTTGTGCCGGAACAGCCGGATGCTGGAGTTGGCTCGGAATCTGAGTCCGGGACAACGTTTGCCTCTGAGACAGGCATGGTGTTATACTATGACGAGAATACGTATGTGAAGTTCGGTGTCGCCGGGGACAGCCTGTTTGTCTCCGAGTATGTGGACGACCGATATGTGAGGACCGAGAGCTGTCCCTTCCGCTGGGGAGACCCTATGGTTTTCCGGGTAGACACGGACGGCCTTGCGAGAACATTTTCATTGAACGGCAGATTTCTGTGGCGCTGGGAGGATGTGACCAGCATCTGTTCCGAGGGCCTTGTGAAAGGCAAGCGCTTTACGGGAGCTGCTTATGGAGTATATGTGTATGGCGACGATCTTTTACGCTGGCGACAGCACGGTGACATTTAATAAGATTGACAGTTATCCCCAGAGCGGCATGTCTCAGGGGATGCTTCGGTATTTGAAGGATTCGGTCCGGATGCGGAGCCTGGCCCGAAACGGCCGGAGCACCAAGTCCTTTATCGACGAAGGACTTCTGGACGTGATCGATGGGGAGATCGGAGAAGGGGATTTCCTCTTCGTCCAGTTCGGCCACAATGATGAGAAGCCGGATGAGGAAAGGCATACGGATCCGGAGACCACGTTTCCGGAGAACCTGATGAGATTTGCCCGGGTGGCCCGAAACCACGGGGCTTATCCGGTGTTCATCACGCCTATTGCCAGGAGGCTTTTCGATGAGAGCGGCAGATTCCTTCCGGGAAGCCATGGGCCTTATCCGGAGGCGATACGGAAGACGGGAAAGGCTTACGGGGTCCCGGTCATCGATCTGACCTCCATCACGGAAAGTTATCTGGCGGCAGTGGGAGATACCTTTACGAAACCATTTTTCATGTGGCCCAAGGACAATACCCACTTAAAGCCGGAGGGAGCTGTCCTGATGGCGGGTTTCCTCTGCGATGAGCTTGGAAAGCTGGGTTCTCCCTATTCGGATATACTGGTGAGCCGGATTCCGGTGACGGAGAACGTGGGTCTGGACGTGTCCTGAGAAGGGCCGGTTTTATCCGGGAGGGGATGAGCCGCTTCCCGCAGAAGGGCCGGTTTTATCCGGGAAGGGATGAGCCGCTTCCCATAAAGTATGTTTTTAGAATTCAGGTGACGAATATAAATGGAGACCAATAAGACCGATAATTATGAGGAGATGGGGAATCGGTTTGCCCGGTGCTATCAGAAGCACGGCGGCAATTCCATCCTGGTTCTGCTGGGATTCTACAAAGGACAGTACCACCGTTTTCTCATCTCCACCTTTTTCTTTGTGATCAAGCATTCGCCGTCGCTGTTTACCTCCCTGCTGATCGCCAATGTGATCAATGGGGTGCTGAAAGGCGGAGAGGCAGGCAGAAGGGCCATCCTTCTGAACGTGGGAATCTGGCTGTTTCTTCTGGCAATCCATCTGCCGGCCAACTGGGTTTACAGCATGTACAAGAACCGAGTCATCCGGAGGACCGAGGCGGGACTTCGGGGGGCGCTGGTGAAGAAACTGCAGGAGCTGTCTATCCCCTACCACACAGAGATGCAGTCGGGGCGGCTTCAGTCCAAGATCATCCGTGACGTGGAGGCGGTGGAGACGCTGTCGGAGCAGCTGTTTGTCAATCTGATGAACATCTCCATCAGCCTGCTGATCACCCTGTCCATCACGGCGGTGAAGAACCGGATCATTCTGCTGTTCTTCGTGCTGGTGGCTCCGGTGGCGTCCGTTACTGTGATTGCCTTCCGCAGCAGGATCCGCGGGGAAAACCGGGCTTTCCGCCGGGAGATGGAGGAGACCAGCGCCCGGGTCATGGAGATGGTGGAGCTGGTGCCTGTGACCAGGGCCCACGCGCTGGAGAAGACGGAGATCGAGCGGATCCGTGTCCAGCTGGATGAGACGGCGGAGAAAGGCTACCGCCTGGACATGATCCAGTCTCATTTCGGGGCAGTCAGCTGGTGCGTGTTCCAGATGTTTCAGGCCTTTTGCCTGGCGTTCTCCGGTTACATGGCTCTGCGGGGCATGATCCAGGTGGGAGATATAACCTTTTATCAGAACAGCTTCACCCAGGTTGTAAACCAGTTTACAGGGGTTATCAACCTTCTGCCCATTCTGACGAAAGGACTGGAGTCCATCTCTTCCATCGGAGAGGTGCTGGGGTCCGATGATGTGGAGCGGAATGAAGGGAAGCAGGAGATTGACCGGCTGGAGGGAAATTATTCCTTTAAGAATGTGAAGTTCGCCTACCGGGATTCCGAGGAATCGGTCCTGGATGGGATCAATCTGGACGTGAAGGCGGGAGAGACTATTGCTCTGGTGGGAGAATCCGGTTCCGGCAAGACCACCATGCTGAATCTGCTCATCGGCTTCATCGCGCCTCTGGACGGCAGGCTGTTCATTGACGGAAGGGATATCAACGATATCAATCTGAGAAGCTATCGCCGGTTTATCTCCGTGGTGCCTCAGACGCCCATTCTGTTCACCGGTACCATCCGGGATAATATCACCTACGGGATGGAGCATGTGACGGATGAGGAGGTAATGAAGGCGGTGGAGGCGGCCAATCTGAAATCGGTGATCGCCAGGCTGCCCAAGGGACTGGATACCATGATCGAGGAGCACGGAGCCAACTTAAGCGGCGGCCAGCGGCAGAGAATTTCCATTGCCAGAGCCATCATCCGGGATCCCAAGGTGATCATTCTGGATGAGGCCACGTCCGCCCTGGATACCATATCGGAGAAAGAGATCCAGGATGCCCTGGACGGCCTGATCAAGGGGCGGACTACCTTTATCGTGGCCCACCGGCTTTCTACGGTGCGGGACGCCGACCGAATCCTGGTGCTGGATAAAGGAAAAATCAGAGAGGAGGGCAGCTATCGGGAGCTGATGGACTTAAAAGGCGAGTTCTATGAGATGGAGCGGCTTCAGATGGCGTTAAGATAGTATGAACAGTTTGTTTCAGATCGACGGACCCTTGTGGAGGTTTTTAAGCCTCCTTGGGGATATGGTGATTCTCCATATCCTGTGGCTCTTCTGTTCTCTCCCCCTGATCACCATCGGTCCGGCCACGGTGGCGGTCCACTGGGTGGCCATGAAGATCGTCCGGGATGAGGGCCGGGGAGTGATCCATGAGTTTTTCAAATCCTTTAAGGCCAACCTGCTGCAGGGAATCATCCTGGGGATTGTCTTTATCCTTGCCGGCGCGTTCATTGTTCTGGATTTTTACCTGATGCTGGAAAAGATTGAGGCCAGCAATATGTTTCTGCTGGTGATGCTGATCTTTTTATGTATTTTCGCCATTCTGTACCTGTTCATATTTATTTATGTGTGGGCGGTGCAGGCAAGATTTTCCAACACGATTTACCGGACCATTACCAACGCGTTCTTTATCTCCATGTCCCATGTCCGGGATACCTCTATTATGCTGGCCCAGGATATTGTCCTGGTGGTTCTGGCCGTAGTGTCTTACGCCTTTCTGCCGCAGGTGTTCGTTATCTTCGGCTTTTTCGGCGTACCCATGCTGTTTGTGCTGAACGCCAGGAAGCTGAGACGGATCATGGACGAGTTTCTGCCCCAGGCAGACCATCCCATGGATGATGTGGAGGCGGGGAAATACCGGGACGACATCGGAAAACGGTGAGGAGCCGGCGGGGAGCCGGAGTGTGCCGGTATGGTTTGATGGGGTTTAGAGATTATCAGCCGAAGGCGGCTGTGCAGGTGTTGATTTTAAATATCTAAGGAGGGGTAAGTTATGGGTAACTATCATGAGATTCTCGCAAACTACGTGGATCAGCTTCTGGAGCGTTCCACGCCTCAGGCGCCGGTATGGAATATCGAGAAGATCCGCCAGGGCGCCAAGCCGTCCTGGAACTACATCGACGGCTGTATGATCCACGCGCTTTTAGAGCTTTACGGGATCCGCAAAAACGAAAACTATCTGAAGTTTGCCGACGCGTTTATCGACTATTTCGTCACCGACGACGGCCAGATCAAATCCTACGACCCGAAAGAGTACAATCTGGACAATGTAAACGCGGGCAAGACCTTGTTCGAGCTTTACAAGCTGACCGGCAAGGAGAAGTACAGGAAGGCCATCGACACCATCTACAGCCAGCTTGAGGGACAGCCCAGGACGAAGGAGGGCAATTTCTGGCACAAGATGATCTATCCCAACCAGATCTGGCTGGACGGCCTCTATATGGCCCAGCCCTTCTACGCCATGTATGAGCTGGAGTATGACGGCGGAAAACACATGGACGACATCTACAATCAGTTTATGAACGTGTATAAGCTGATGAGGAATCCGCTGAACGGCCTGTATTTCCACGCCTACGATTCCTCTCGGGAATCCTTCTGGTGCGATAAGGTGACCGGGCTTTCCGGCAACGCCTGGCTGAGAGCCCTGGGCTGGTACGCTATGGCCCTCATCGATACCATCGATATTATCGGAGACCGGCCGGAGTATGAGCAGTATAAGGCGGATCTGACCAGGAATTACCGGGAACTGATCGACGCCATGCTTCCTTATCAGAGCCTGGAGAACGGCATGTGGTGCCAGGTGCCTAATTTCCCGGAGATTCAGAAGAATTATCCGGAAACCTCCGGCACGGCCATCTTTGCATACGCCATCATGAAGTCCGTGCGTCTGGGAATCCTGCCGGAAAGCTATTATGAAGCGGGACTTAAGGCTTTCGAGGGTACCTGCAAAACCTATCTCAGCGAGAAGGACGGGCAGCTTCAGCTGGGCGGCATCTGCCTGGTGGCAGGCTTGGGAAACAAGGACAAGAGAGAGGGAACCTACGAGTATTACATGAGAGAGCCTGTGGTGGAGAACGAGGCCAAGGGGATCGCGCCGCTGATCCTGGCATTTGTGGAGATTTTGTGGCGGGAGAGCGCCAGGTCCTGAGACCGGGGCCGGAGAGATCCGGATGGAAAGGAACTCGGTCGGAGAGAGATTTGGATGGAGAGGAGCTTAACCGGAGAGAGATTTGGATGGAGAGAAGTTCGGCCGGAGAGAATTATGGCGTGTCCGGTCCGGATTCAGTCAAGGGAAGTTTGCAGGAAATGGTTTGACAAGGAGGTATGTTATGGAACTGAAACTGGTCTATAAAAATGCCCGCTGCGCCGTGATCGAGGCGGCGGACGGCGGGATATATGATACGGCAGACACCTATGAGCTGACACTGAATGGGGAACCTGCCGGGAAGATCGTGACGACGATCCGCAAGATATTTGGTCTGGAACCGGACAGGGAGTATGTGGCGGAGGTGAAGAAGGACGGGACGGTCCTGGCTTCCCTGGAATTTCGGACGGAGGAAGAGTATGTGACCCTGAACGTCCGTGATTTCGGCGCTGCCGGCGATGGCGTTAAAGACGATACTCTGGCGATTCAGTCGGCCATCATGGCCTGTCCCGAGGATGGCAGGGTGCTGATCCCGGAAGGGGTCTACCGGTTTGTCTGCCTGTTTTTGAAGGATAACGTTTCCATTGAGCTGGCAAAAGGGGCGGAGCTGAGCGCCTATACGGACCGGGAGAAATTCCCCTATTATCCGGGAATGGTTCCGACCAGCGATGGAGAAGGAGAGTACAATCTGGGTACCTGGGAAGGGGATCCGGCCAGAATGTTCTGCGCCCTGATCACGGGAACCAATGTAAAGAACGTGACGATTTACGGAGAGGGGACTCTGAATGGAAACGCAAGTCCCGACAACTGGTGGAAGAACGCCAAGGTTCAGAGGATCGCCTGGCGTCCCCGGATGATGTTCCTGAACCACTGCAGGAATGTGGATGTGGTGGGCATTACGGTGAAAAACTCTCCCAGCTGGAACTGTCATCCCTATTTTTCCAGTAAGCTCCGGTTTATCGGCCTGGATATCCTGAGCGACCGGAATTCGGTCAATACCGATGGAATTAATCCTGAAAGCTGCCGGGATGTGGAGATTCTGGGAGTTCATTTCTCCGTAGGCGATGATTGTATCGCTGTTAAGTCCGGCAAGATTTACATGGGCAAAACCTACAGGACGCCCTGTCAGGATGTAACCATCCGCCAGTGTTCCATGAATTACGGCCACGGCTCCGTCACTCTGGGTTCTGAGATGGGAGCGGGCGTGAAAAACGTAAAGGTAAGGGACTGTAAGTTCTTTGAGACAGACCGGGGACTGCGGATCAAGACCCGCCGGGGCAGAGGCAAAGATGCGGTCATCGACAACGTGGTCTTTGAAAATATCCTTATGGACGGAGTGCCTACGCCTTTTGTCGCCAACAGCTTTTACAACTGTGACGCGGATGGTATGGACGAGTATGTCCAGGACAGAAATCCCAGGCCGGTGGACGAGAGGACGCCGGAGATCAAGAGCCTGATCTTCCGCAATATCGACGCCAGGAACGTGCAGTATGCCGCGGCGGTGCTGTACGGGCTTCCGGAGAAGAAAATCGGCCTGGTGGAGTTCGATGATGTGAAGATCAGCTACGCTCCGGACGCGGAACCCGGGGAGCCTGCCATGATGGGAGGTTCTGTGCCCATGTGCCGGGCCGGGATCATAGCGGTCAATATCGGGACGCTGCGGCTTAAGAATGTGGAGATCAGCGGCCAGGAAGGCGAGGCCGTGGCTCTGGAGAATGTGGATCAGGTAGAATCGTAGGATGAGTCGTGCGCCGCCGGACTGTGCCCCGGCGGCGCACGTTATGTCAGAGTGCAAAAAGAGCGCCAGCGACGCATTTTTTGTATTACGTCAGTATGCAAATAAAGCGCCAGCGACGCTTTATTTGCATTTCTAATGGGTGAAAGTCCCGCATCCGCCGGTATGACGATTCGGAGATTACGGGAATCAGGAGTCCAGAAACGGCTTGATCTGCGCATAGATTTCTGCAAAATCAACCTTGCACTGGCCATCGTAGATGCCGACGGGTATGGTGCTGTCGAATCCATAAATGGAGAGATTGCCGTCGTGCTCCAGGTCGTAGACGATCACACGCATCTGCTCGATGTCCACGATCCAGTATTCCCGGACACCGGAGGCGGAATATTTGCCCAGCTTGATAAGCATGTCCTTCCTCCGTGTGGAAGGAGACAGAACCTCCGCTATGAAATCCGGAGCGCCGAAGATGATGCCGTCCTGAAATTTACTCCGCTCACACACGATCATAACATCCGGCTGAAGGATAGTCCGGTTTGTGCAGTCCGGGCGGACGTCCAGAGGGGCAGTCATGACCATGCAGGGACCGCCTTTCTGACGGAGGTAGCTTCGAAGCTGGTAATGCAGTTCGCTGCAGACAATCTGGTGTATATAGGTAGGGGAGGCCATGTCGTAGAGGACGCCGTCGATCAGCTCCGCCCGCTGGTCATCCGGGAGAGCGTAGTAATCCTCCAGTGTGTACTGGCCCGGCTGCTTCCCGGAATCATACCGGGCTGCCGGTTCCTTTACCATGGAATCTTTCTTGTCCGAGAGGACGTCTTCCAGGGCCTGCAGCGTGTCGTACCGGGGGGATCTGGTGATGCCGCCCAGCACCTTCTGGACGGTTCCCAGAGGCAGCCCCGACAGCTGGGCAATCTGTTCATAAGAATATCCCAAAATCCGTTTGCGTTCCCGCATCTCTTCTATGGTCATACAGCACCTCCTTATAACCGAATTATATCATAAATATATCCAAAAATCAACCGCGTTTAAGAAAATGGATAAAAAAATAATTTTCAATGAAATGAAACTTTGGAATTGTGTGAACCGCAATCTTGTGGTAAGATAAAAAGACAGTTGAAATCTGCCTGACAGCGGCAGAATCGAATTGAGGAGTGATTCCATGACGGCTATCATAGATTACGATGCGGGAAATCTGAAAAGTGTGGAGAAGGCCCTTGCGTTTCTGGGGGACAGTCCCCGTATCACCAGGAATCCGGAAGAGATTCTGGCAGCGGACCGGGTGATTCTGCCGGGCGTGGGAGCTTTCGGTGATGCCATGGGAAGGCTCCATCGGTATGGCCTGACCGATGTGCTCCGTCAGGCGGCAGATAGGGGGATTCCCCTTCTGGGGATCTGCCTGGGTCTGCAGCTTCTTTTTGACAGCAGCGAGGAGAGCCCCGGCGTGGAGGGCCTTGGAATCCTGCGGGGAAAGATCCTTAGGATTCCGGATACGCCCGGCCTTAAGATTCCCCACATGGGCTGGAACTCGCTGAAGATTTCTCCGGACTGCCGGCTGTTTCGCGGGATTCCTCAGGAATCGTACGTGTATTTTGTTCATTCCTATTATCTGAAAGCGGAAGAGGAATCTATTGTGGCGGCCTCCGCGGAGTATGGCACTCACATTCACGCCGCCGTGGAGTCAGGCAATGTATTCGCCTGCCAGTTTCACCCGGAGAAAAGCGGGGACGTGGGCCTGGCTATCCTCAGGAATTTTCTTGAGCTGTAGCGCTGGCTGGTCAGCCGGTTGTCAGAAAATGGGTTTACAAATAGGTTTGTGGTATCGCGGCATTTCCTGGTCTTCATAATTTATGGCAATGCAGGAGGTTTCTATGTTCACTAAGCGGATCATTCCCTGTCTGGACGTCCACAACGGACGTGTGGTGAAGGGCGTGAATTTTGTCAATCTGAGAGACGCCGGAGACCCGGTGGAGATCGGCGCCGCCTACGGGAAGGCTGGGGCCGATGAACTGGTGTTTCTGGATATTACGGCGTCTTCCGACGCGAGGGCTACGGTCGTGGACATGGTCCGCAGGGTGGCGGAGACGGTGTTTATTCCCTTTACCGTCGGAGGCGGAATCCGCACGGTAGAGGATTTTCGGATGATTCTCAGGGAAGGGGCCGACAAGATTTCCATCAACTCCTCGGCGATCAATACGCCCAGGCTGATCTCGGACGCCGCGGAAAAATTCGGCAGCCAGTGTGTGGTGGTGGCGATTGACGCCAGGCGGCGGCTGGACGGCTCCGGCTGGAACGTGTACAAGAACGGCGGCCGGATCGATACGGGGCTGGACGCCGTGGAGTGGGCCATGGAGGCGGACCGGCTGGGAGCCGGGGAGATCCTTCTGACCAGTATGGATTGTGACGGCACCAAGGCCGGCTATGACAACGAGCTGACGGCGCTGATTTCCGACAGCGTTTCGGTTCCGGTGATCGCGTCCGGCGGCGCGGGAACCATGGAACATTTTTATGACGCCCTGACGGAAGGAAAGGCAGACGCGGCCCTGGCTGCGTCCCTGTTCCACTATAAGGAGCTGGAGATTATGGATTTGAAGCGGTATCTGGCAGGAAGAGGCGTGCCGGTGCGGCTGTGAGGCAGCGAGTGATCGGCAGAAGAGTGCCGTTTTGACGCGGGGCAGCGGCGGGCTGCAGTAAACGATTTTACCGGGCAAAGGAGGAAAACCATGGGAGCCATACAGAATGACTGGCTGGAGGCTATAGGCGGCGAGTTTCGGAAACCTTATTATAAGGAACTTTATAATTTCGTGAATCAGGAGTACCGGACGAGAGTAATCTATCCTCCGGCGGAGGATATTTTCAACGCCCTCCATCTGACGCCCCTTCATGAGGTGAAGGTGCTGATTCTGGGGCAGGACCCTTATCATGGAGAGCATCAGGCCCACGGCCTCTGCTTTTCCGTGATGCCGGATACGGAGATTCCCCCGTCCCTGGCGAATATTTATCAGGAGCTTCATGATGATCTGGGCTGCTACATTCCCAATAACGGATATCTGGAGAAATGGGCCCGGCAGGGCGTGCTTCTTCTGAACACGGTGCTGACGGTCCGTGCCCATCAGGCGGCCTCCCATCAGGGAAAAGGCTGGGAGCAGTTTACGGACGCCATCATCCAGGCAGTGAATAAGCAGGACCGGCCCATCGTATATATGCTGTGGGGGAAACCGGCCCAGAGCAAGATTCCCATGCTGACTAACCCGAAGCACCTGGTGCTGAAGGCGCCCCACCCGAGCCCGCTGTCGGCTTACCGGGGGTTCATGGGCTGCCGCCATTTCAGCCAGTGTAACGAGTATCTGCGGCTTCACGGCGTGGAGCCCATCGACTGGCAGATTGAAAACATCAATTGAAAGCGAGATGTGACAGATGAATATCATTGAGGTTCTGAAGGTTCTGGTATTTGGTATCGTGGAGGGGTTTACCGAGTGGCTGCCCATCAGCAGCACCGGTCATATGATCCTGCTGGATGAACTGGTTCACCTGGAGGTGACGCCGGAGTTTAAGGAAGTATTTCTGGTGGTGATCCAGCTGGGAGCCATTCTGGCCGTGGTGGTTCTGTATTTCTGGAAATTATTCCCGTTTACAATCATCCGCGGAAAGAGCATGGGAGATGGTCAGATTTCCCTGCCCATTGGTTTCGGGGAGAAGAAAGATGTGGTTCTGCCTACCAAGGTGTACCATACGGGAAGGGGTGTCCGGGAGGATATCTTTCCTGTGAATCTGGCGGCGCCCGGCGGCGGTCATGTGGGCGTAAAGCTGTCCACGATGATCTTGTGGGTGAAGGTGGTTCTTGCCTGCCTTCCGGCGGCCATCGTAGGGATTCCCCTGGACGACTGGATGGAAGAGCACCTGCGGGGGCCCTTTGTGGTGGCCGCGGCGCTGATCGTCTATGGGATTCTCTTTATTGTGGTTGAGAACCGGAATTACGGGAAACGGCCGGATACGGACAGCGTGGAGCAGTTTTCCCTCCGCCTGGCCCTTCTGATCGGAGTTTTCCAGATCCTGTCCCTGGTTCCCGGCACCTCCCGTTCCGGAGCCACCATTCTGGGAGCCATGATCCTGGGCTGTTCCCGGTCCTCCGCGGCGGAATTCTCGTTCTTCCTGGGAGTTCCGGTGATGCTGGGCGCCAGCCTGCTGAAACTGATCAAGTTCGGTTTCCATTTCACGGGCGGAGAGGTATTTATCCTGCTGTTCGGTATGGTAGTGGCTTTCCTGGTATCGGTGTACTCTATCAAGTTCCTGATGAGCTATATCCACAGAAATGATTTCCGCCTGTTCGGATACTATCGGATCGTGCTGGGAGTCATCGTGATCGTGTACTTCGGCCTGACTATGCTGGTGGGATAAAATACAAACAAAGCGTCACTGGCGCTTTGTTTGCATACTGACGTTTTGCGGTATAATAAAATAGGCTCTCGGAATCTTGAGCCTGCCGACCAGATCCATCGGTCGGATGAACCTTGAAAAGTAGATATTGTCCAGA
>CANQRW010000060.1 GCA_947626365.1 uncultured Lachnospiraceae bacterium | reverse complement strand
AGGCTCGACTGTCCCTTGCTGAGAATGAAGAAATCCCGTTCCGGCGATTTCGCGGTCTCCGGCGACCAGTTCATCACGCCGTGGTATAAGGCATACAGGATCTCTGCTGACGAGAAACAGCTCTGCAGGTTGCCGTCGCAGCCAAGATGCGATACCTCAAGGATCCGAAGCCTCAGCTGCTTTAATTCATCGATCATCCATCTTCCTCCGTATCTAATAACAAAGTCTTAAAATATTTACGATGTCTCCGGGGACCAGCGGTTTCAGTCCGCCTATCTTTCCTCCCCAGCAGACATTTTCTCCCATCTGGTCAAAATCGGTGTCAGGCACCCCCAACGAACTGAGTCTTGACGGCAGGGACAGATCTGAATATAAAAACCGTTCTAATGCGCCGACCGTCTTCTCCGCGCATGTTATGTCGTCGCTGTCACTGAGACCAAACACTGCCCTCCCGAACCCGGCAAATATCCCCGCAGTGTCCCCGTCAAGAACGTATCTCATCCAGCGCGGCAGGATGACTGCCATTCCAAGGCCATGGGTTATGTCGTAGTACGCGGACAGTTCATGCTCAATGATATGGCAGACCGCCGGCTGCCGGATCCCATTTTTGAGTATCCCATTCAGCGCCAGGGCCGACGCCCACATCAGGTTCGCACGGGCCTCGTAATTGGACGGCTCCGCAACCGCGATCGGGCCATACCGGATGACCGTCCTGCCCATTGCCTCCATAATCGAACGGAGAAGCTCCATCCTGTCCCCCGGCATGAAATAGGCCGTGTCCAGGATATGCGACAGTATATCTGCGCAGCCACATGCCGTCTGGAATGCCGGGACTGAAAAAGTAAGCGTGGGATCCAAAAAGGATATTTTCGGATACATCAGATTATTGGAATACCCGCGTTTTATCTTCAATTCTTCGTTTGTTATCACACAGCTGTTATTCATTTCTGTTCCGGTCCCTGTTATTGTCACAACCGTGATAACCGGAATGGCAGATACCGGAACCACCTTTTTGGTTATGATATCCCAACAGTCTGCAGCAGATCCCGCTGTCACGGAAACGGCCTTGGCACAGTCTATAACCGAGCCGCCCCCAACTGCCAGTATCACCTCTATGTCCCTGTCCCGGCACAGCCGCGCGCCATCATCAACCTTCGTATGTCTCGGGTTTGATACTACCCCGCTTAATTCATACAGTTCGGCGTTTGCGGCAGCCAGCTCCCTTGTGATCTCATCATACAGGCCAATATTCTTAATGGATCTCCCGCCATAGACAAGCATGATCTTCCTGCCATAGGACAGAACGCTTCTATATAACTCCTCTCTGTTTCCCGAAGAGAATACTATCCTCGTCGGGATATTCAGCGCAAAATCATACATTTTTATCTCTCCTCCAGGATTCTGTCTGCTTCATCTCTAAACAGCGTATACTTTTTATCGGCAGGTATCTGCCCGAGAACTGCTTTGATTTCCTGAAAGTCCGTTATCCCCTTTCTTGACAGATACCACACATATGCCGGATTTGTTTCATACTTTGACACAAGGAACTGTTCCGGGAGGTAGCCCCAATCAAACTGTTTCCTCAGATCCGCAAACCAGTCCACATATAGTTTCCATACAATATCATCATTATATGGGCCTCCATTTTTATTGAGGTAATGCATCAGAACTTCCGTCTGTGCGTTTCCCGCGCCCCTCCCCATCCCATATATCGAACCGTCAACAATGATATCCCGTCCTTCCGCTTCATTGATAAAAGTAATGGCATTCGCATTTGCCATCTGCAGGTTGTTATGGGCATGGATACCAAAAAGAATACTTTTATCCAACGTATCATCCACAAGATGGTACAGATGTCTTATATCCTCGGGATAAAGCGTTCCGAAACTGTCAACGATATAAAAAGCATACGGTTTTATCCTGTTGATCTCTCTGACCAGCGCAGCCAGTTCGTCATCTGTATACTGGAACGTGGCCATCGTCTGGGCAAATACCTTATAGCCTCTGACTATGAGTTCCTCCATATGTATTAATGCTTCCTCAATATCCGCTTTGAAGAAAGCATATCTCAGGGCGTCAACGCTGCTATCAGAAGTATAACCGGGGATCACCATCTTTTTGTATTCCGCCCCTGTCATCATTACGGTAAACTGCGACCTGCTACCCTCGGGTTTCCGCGGAAGCGGAATTTCCTCAAGACTCCTGAATTTTGTCTTGAAATGGTCTGCATTATGGGATCCCATGATACCAAGTTCAATAAAGTCAACATTTGCCGTCTGCAGTTCCTTTGAAACAGCATCGTATATATCACGTGAAAATTCCCAGTCATTGATGTAACCGCCGTCTCGAAGAGTACAGTCCATAAGATATATTCTGTCTGCCATTTTATAAAGCCTTTCTATTTTTCTTTAAAAATATTTTCAAGGTAAAACCTATCCAACTCCCTTATCCCCGTTTCAAGAGAAACCTCCGCTTTCCAGCCAAGTCCGGAAATTTGGGAATTGTCACAGATTCTTCTCATCATACCGTCCGGTTTTGTGGGATCAGTTACGATATTGCCTTCAAAGCCTGTTATGCGTCTGATTATCTGTGAAAGCTCCATGATGGAAACCTCTTCGCCCGTTCCGACATTAATCGGTTCCGCTGACGAGTAATTCTCAAGGAGGAAGATGCAGGCCGACGCGATATCCCGGTTGTTAATGAACTCCCGCTTCGCGGTTCCCGTGCCCCAGAGCACGACTTCTTTTTTACCTTCTGCTTTGGCTTTATGGTATTTCATTAAAAGGGCCGGTATCACATGGCTGTGCTCCGGGTCGAAGCTATCGCCTATTCCATAAGAGTTTGCCGGTACTGCCGAGATAAACTCCCTGCCGTATTCCCGGTTTATATAGCTGCAAAGACGGCTCCCGCAAACTTTCGCAAGCGCATACCCCTCGTTCGTGACTTCCGGCAGGCCTGTCAGAAGATATTCCTCCTTCATCGGCTGCGGGCATTTTTTCGGGTACATGCAGGCGCTGCCAAGGAAAAGAAATTTTTTTACCCCGCTTTCGAACGATGCCCAGATCAGGTTCTGCTGGATCTGCATGTTTACATACATAAACTCCGCGGGGCGCTCGCTGTTTGCCCTGATCCCGCCGACCAGTGCCGCTGCATCTATGACATATTCCGGCCTTTCCTCCGCAAAAAAGCGTTCCACATCCGCCTGCCTGCAGAGATCAAGTTCACCGTGCGTCCTGGTGACGATGTTTTTATAGCCCTGCCGCTCGAGTTCCATTACAATCGCCGAACCGACCATCCCACGGTGTCCGGCGACATAGATTTTAGCGTTCTTTTCCACTGCTTTACCCCTCCATTTTCTTTGGAAATATATCCCTGCCGTCTTCCGTTTCCACCGGACAGTCATAAAGCACTGCCATACAGCAGCGTTCCGGGAAGTACATCTCATGAACCGTATACGGCGGTACTTCAAAAAAATCTCCCTGGGAAAAACTTGCTTTCTGCCTATCGCCGTCCCTTTCGAGCCTAACCTCGACCTTGCCGTCTATTATATAGAATGCCTCATGGCATAACTTATGGTAATGTCCTCCCCTCGTCACACCCGGATCGGAGACCAGGATGTTGACCTGGGAATATCCGCGGCTTACAAGTTGAACAAGACTCCCACGGCCATCCACATGGCGGAACTCCGGAGAAAGCAGCCTGATCATGCCACCCGCCTCCTGTCTGAAAACAGGCAGACGGGCTGCCTAGCAGATACCCGGATTTCTGAGGGTGTTACCCCCCCCAAGAACGGCTGCTTGGACCGCCTTGATCTCCCTGTCTAGGTCATCTTCACCAAGCCCATGGTGGCAGCCGATATAGAATCCATTGTTGTCAATATATTCCGCGTTCGGATAGTCCTTTTCGATATCCCCGAAGATCTCCTTATAAATGGGCTGGTTCAGAAGCGGCAGCATTGGTCTTGTCTCGATATTCTCCGACTCCAGATACCTCACGATCTCATTTTTGCTCCTGGGGCTTTCCGGCCTGACCAGGACCGGGAACATCATGTACGTATGCTCGATATTTTCAGGGTGCCTCGGAAGCTGGATGTACTTCTCGACCGGCTCCAGGCCTTTGATAAGATAGTCCGCGTTCCTGTGCCTCGCTCCCATGATCTCCTCCACCCTTTCAAGCTGTCCGAGCCCCAGGGCGCCCTCCAGTTCGCCCACCCGGTAACTGTAGCCGAGCCGGACAAAGGTGAACCGCCTGTCCATATCGGTTTTCAGCCGCTTTGGACATACCTGGTTGCCGTCGGACGCAACGCACCGTTCGCAGGTGCAGGCCCTGCCATGGGCGACCAAGGAACGCAGGATCTCCACGAGTTCCGTATCGCTCGTACACATGACGCCCCCGACGCCTGTCGTCAGCGTATGCGCCACGTAGGTGCTGCAGGCCATGATGTCGCTGAAGCTGCCGACAGTCCTGCCGTTGATCTTCGCGAAATGCGCCTCCGCGCAGTCCTCGATGATCCTGAGCCCGTGCTTCCTGGCGATCCCGCTGATCCGGTCCATCTCACAGGGCATGCCGAAACAGTGGACCGGTATGATGCACCTTGTCTTTTCTGTGATGTGTTTCTCGATCTCCCCGGGAGCCATGTTGTAGGAACGGATGTCCACATCCACGAAAACGGGTTTGAGCCCCGCGTGCAGCACCGCATTTGACGTCGCGATAAACGTGATCGCCGGGACAAGTACCTCAGCGTCATCTTCCCAGCCATACTTTTCCTTAAGCGCCAGTATGGCAAGGTGCAGGGCGCTTGTCCCGCTGTTGCACATGACGCCGTATTTATGGCCGTGCATCTGCGCGAAAAGCTTTTCGAATTTTGCAACGTATTTCCCCTGGGAAAGCCGCTGGCTGTCCAGGGCGTCCATGACATATTTCTTTTCGGTCTCCGTGACCGACGCATAACCGACTCCGATCTTATCCATGAATTACCTCCAAAAAGGCACACAAAAAGGAGCCATCCTGTCCGGTGACTCCTATAACCAGTGTGGTTTCCATTCTATTATTTTGTCCGAATTTCCAAGTTAAGGGCGGGAAAGTCCTTTCTGCTGATATCTTCTATGACTTCATATACCGCTTCAAGGCCTCGTAAAAATTCTCCCTCGTTCCTGCCATAATCACAACAATTATCTTGTTGCCTACATATTCTACCGTATATGCCAGTTCATAATTGGTCTTATTGTAGTAGATATCATAACCGTATATCCCCCGAAGGTCGCCCGTCTTTTCCTCTCCTATCGTATGATCCTTCAGGATCCGGTCTATGGCTTCCTGGTAAAGGGCCTTCAGCCGTTTGTCCTTTATCTTCTTAAGGTACTTTGCCGCAGGCGGGAGAAAGCGTACTTCTGCCATACCTACTCCCCCTCGCCGAAGACATCTTCATACGACGCATAATCCGTCTCAGACGCGGCAGCCCGCGACGCTTCTTCAAGCATCGCCTCCACTGCCGGGCGCACCTTGCGCTGCTCCTTCTTAAAACGATCCAGTAATTCCTTTCCATCATATCCCTGCGCAATCAGGTCCTCAAGGATCTGCTCCGCAAATTCTCCTCCCGCAATCCTGCGTACCGGGCGCAGCACCAGTTCATCTCCACGGACAATACACTCCGCCTCTGTATCAAAGCCCAAAGACTTATAATACTTCTGCGGGATTGTGATCTGTCGCTTCGCAGAAATACTGACTCTTTTTCTCTCCATAGAAACATGATCCTTCATTGTCATTGCCGGCATCTCAACGTTCCCTCCTCATTATACACAAAAGCAGAAAAATAATTCCTTTCAGTACTGCGTTCGATTTCCGGGTTTCTTTGCTTCTTGGTATATTATAGAACATTATGCCGACAATGTCAACCTGACCGAAGGTCACTTCTCACTTTTACTCACTCACTTTTCAATAAACTACGGATCATTTTTTTACCTACATTCCCCTGCCACCTGCTTCATATCATGCTCAACCATGATCTTCACCAGTTCCTCAAATGGCGTCTTTGTCGGATTCCAGCCAAGTTCCCTTTTCGACTTACTGGGATCCCCCCACAAGTCAACGACATCCGTCGGCCGGTAAAACTCAGGGGACACCTCGATCATAGTCTTTCCCGTCGCCTTGTCAATGCCGACCTCCTGCTCCCCTGTCCCCTTAAATTCCAGACCAATCCCTGCATACCGGAACGCCAATTCACAGAATTCCCGGACCGTATGCTGCTCCCCTGTGGCTATCACATAGTCATCCGGCTTCTCCTGCTGGAGCATCAGCCACATGCACTCCACATAGTCCTTCGCATAGCCCCAGTCGCGCTTTGCGGACAGGTTCCCTAGCAAAAGCTTCTCCTGCTTACCCTGCGCGATCCGGGCTGCGGCTAGTGTGATCTTTCTGGTAACAAAAGTCTCACCGCGGCGTTCCGATTCATGGTTGAAAAGGATCCCCGAGCAGCAGTACATCCCATAAGCCTCACGGTATTCCTTCACAATCCAGTATCCGTACTGCTTCGCCACCGCGTACGGGCTGTAGGGATGGAACGGGGTCTTCTCCGACTGGGGGACTTCCTCCACTTTTCCATATAGCTCCGAAGTGGACGCCTGATAGATACGGCAGCTGTCGGTCAGTCCACAGATACGCACTGCCTCCAGAACCCTTAGTACACCGGTTGCCACAACATCGGCCGTGTACTCCGGAACCTCGAAGGAGACCTGGACATGGCTCTGGGCGGCAAGGTTGTAGATCTCATCCGGGCGGACTTTCCCGATGACCGATACAAGGCTTATGGAATCGCTTAAATCACCGTAGTGCAAGTGGAAATGCGGATTACCTTCCAGATGCGCTATCCTCGGCCGGAATTCAACTGAGGATCGGCGGATGATGCCGTGTACCTCATATCCTTTTTCCAGTAAAAACTCAGACAAAAAGGAGCCATCCTGTCCGGTGACTCCTGTGATCAGCGCGGTTTTCATGTTGTTTTATCTTCCTCCATTAAAATGTTCCATTATAATGCTCCATAATAAAGAGTCGTTTTCTGGCCCTTTAGTTTCTGCCTTTTAATTTATCCTCCACCATACCGAACAGCATCCTGAAGTAATTACACAGTTCCTTAAAATGCGGATTTCTGAAATAGATCAGGAGACCCGCTGCCCCGGGAACGACCGCCCATATCATTGCCCGCAAAAGAATGCCAACAATCGTGACCGGAAGTTCGCTGGTAAGCTGATAGACAAGCAGTCCTTCGACTACCACCACGCCAAACAACAGCAGGTGCCTTGTTATGTATTTTCTGACTGATTTACCAAAAAAATGTCCCACCACAAACCGGATCCGACCATATGCGATCGGTAGGAACGCAAAGAATGTTCCGATCTGCACGCCTACAATCCCGATTTTGTGTGCCAACAGGATTGAAATAACCACATTCAGTATCGCGGAAACCATCATACAGTTTCTATCCTGCCGATAGTCACCAAAGACACTTCGGTATTTGCAAACAATTTCCCACACAGCGCCTAAGTAGATTGTCAGCGAATAAGTAATTACAAAGCTGTCCGAAAGTAAATACGCATTATTTCCCATCCAGACCTGAATAGCCGGCTGAAAAAAGGTGATAAATCCAAGACATATATAATTCGCAAAAAAGAAGCTGAAAACATCGAACATCTCAAACTGTTTCCACAGTTCATCCCTGCTCCGGTCGCTGTAAATAATATTCCCTATCGCTGCCTGCACAGGGTTCAGAAGACGGTAAAACAGGACCTGAAGGACCCCTTCCTTCAAGACAACATAGTTCCCATAAAGCGCGACATCCCTGATCCCGCAGATGGCGGATATGACAATGTTATCCGTTCCGCCATAAACCGCATAGGCAATCTTGTGTACCAGAAAATTCCTGACATCTGAGAGCATGTTCCTCCTTCGGATGTCCTCCAGTGTGACCGTGTATTTCTCTCTCAGGTATGGGTAATCCTGATTCGATTTACATAGAATCACAAAGTTTGCGATAACGGATGTGGACAGCTGTATTGCAAGGTAGAGCAAGTAATTCCTGAATACCGCCAGCATAGAAAGCTGCACGATCTGAACTACAATGTTCGTGAACAGATCGATCTCGATCGTTTTGTATTCCTTCTGATCCGCTGCGTAAATCGTGCGTCTGTAGGAAAGAAAATAGCCGGCCACTGTGCTTGCCAGCTGCAGGAAATAAACAGCATACAGATAGCCGATGTCTCTGTTCGCATCCTTGACAATGTACGGAACAAATACACATGCAGCCAGGCCAAGGATGGTAACTACGGCTGCAATGATCCGGTAAACCCACTTGTACAAATACATGAGTTTACCGATTTCCTGCTTATTATCCGTAACTATTTCACGGTATAAGTGGAATGAAATGATTCCGCCAATCCCAAGCTCCGCAACAGACAAAATAGAAAAAACGTTACCAAATACACTTTGATATCCTAGGTATTCGATATCCAGAAACATAACGAATACACGGCGGTTAACAAAACGCAAAAGCAAGGTTAATATCTGTCCAATGACGGAAATTATGCTATTTTTAAGGGTTTTTGCAGAATTCATATGTTTTCAATTTCTCATACATTCTTAATATCAATTTTTATCCATTCCGGACACGTAAATGGAATGTTATGTTCTGTAACTCCGACTCCTAACTCAGGAGAAATAACAATCTTGTCAGGATTCTCATTCAAAAATGCTCCCCAAAATGAAAATGTGCTGTTTCCAATGATATTGTGTTTGCACAAAGACATTAACTGCATGTCTCTGTAACTGTTCCACTCTGTATTTCCTGTTACAAGTTCAAACTTTATCTTGTCATTAAATAACGATCTACAATATTCATGATCATTTGAAAAGACAAAGAATTTCGGGTTTTCTACTCTTTCGATTATCATCTTTATTGCATTGAAGTAATAGTCATCCGATACCAATGAATAACCATATTTTACAAAATCACCTCTCCTTATATGAATACTTACCGAATTACTGTTGGTTATTTCTTTCTGATAAGCTCTGTTTCTATCGGAAAGATCATCATTGAATTTGAAATCTTTCTTCAGTATATCTTCAACACCGATAAGATACTCATAGTTCGCCCAGGCTCCAGCCAAATAATAGCTCTGCAGTGAACTTAAATTGTAAATTTCAGGATAAAAACATGTAAAATCATCTTGAAATATATAAGAGGGTTTATGACCTATAATCCCCCTTGGTATTCTGAGCAATGGATTTACAATATGGCGCAAAGGCCCATCCTCAGGATACATATCCGACAATTTTACAACATTTTTCCATGAACATTCTTTAATGTGGATGTTAAATACATCATCCAAACAATAATTTTCCAAACTGTAGTGAGTTGATGAGCGAAATGGAATATGTGCTCTGGTTACATTGGATGGATAATGCCTCTCCAATTGTTTAAACAATGCATACTCAAACATCTGATTTCCCAATCCACCCCAGAATTTTACAATAAACATTTTTAATCACCTACACAAAAATTCTAAAATAAGCTTTTATGCGCTGCCCACTTCTCATTCATTAATAATGCCTCATAATCATTTTAATTTTACTGTCATCCCCCCACACTGCTTTGGAATCATATTTTCTATCCGGGAAAACTCCATATTCCAGTTGAATGTTATAATGGTTATCTTGTATAAAGCGTTCGACTCGCTCAGACAATTTCTGAGGATGTCCAGAACAAATATTTATGATTCCGCATACTTCAATTTGACTGACAACGGCTGCTACCTGTTCACAAAATGCTTCATAATCAATAAAATCCCATTGGTTTTCTCCTGTAGTAAACGGAAATGTGGCTTTTCCATCAGCAGCCGCTTTAGCAATTTTAGAAAAAATAGAACTGCCGTGCTGACTGTTTCCCACAATATAAAACCCGCGAAGCCATTGAAATTTACAATCTGTATCCGCAATCAATAATTCAAGGCTCCTTCTTAATGCATCCTTGCTGATCCCATACAAACTTAACGGATTCGTAGGAGTATCTTCCTTAATACTTCCTTCATGAAAACCAATTTCATGCATACTTCCTATCCCGACGAATTGTTTCAATCCATCTGTAATCAGTTGTTTCGCAAATATATAATGGCTCGGTAGATCCTCTAAATGGCTTAAATGATTATGTACAAAACCGTTTCTCCATGCCATATGTATCACGCAATCCGGTTTTTCCAAAAAATCAAAAATGTTACCCTGCTTAAAAATATCTGCAATCTTTTTTTGGGCTCTTGAATCCACGTAATCCATAGCATAATCAACTGCCACTACTTCATGTCCAACATCCAAAAGTTTTTTTACAACACCCTGCCCCAAATAACCATTAGCACCTGTTACCGCTATTCTCATTTCTTTTCCTCATTTCATTTATTTATTCCAACCAATCACCTTAGCTGGTACTCCTGCAACGATTGCACAGGAAGGAACATCATGCGTTACAACTGCATTGGCTCCAATCACTGCATAATCCCCCACCGTTACACCTGGCATTATTCTGGAGCCAATTCCTATAAATACATTATTTCCAATCCGAGTTTGCTTTATTATAAGCGACTGAGCCATAATCGGTTTGTCGTGTCTATATTGATGGCTGCAATCCGATATATATACAAACGCAGATATTACACAGTCTGTTCCAATTTCCAAATGATCCGCAGCTATGATATGACAACCCTGCTCAATCGATGTACCATTCCCTATACGAATGTATGGATTCAACGGATGATTTTGCCAATGAATAACGGCCTCTATTCTGAGGCCGTCAAGTATGGAACACCGCTCACCAATTTCTATTCTCTTTCCTCCGCATATCCGCAAAGGTTTTTCCATAACACTGGAAATGCCAAACGATTTGAACCTACGATAATACGTAATCCAGCGCATTGCCCAACTAAGTAAATACTTTGCTTTTCTCAGACGACCTATTAGCAGTGGAACACCCCTACAGCCGACAGAATCATACAGATTAATATATTTATTCATTTTCTTTCACCTTGATATTTATTTTTCTCCACCTGCAAAGGGAAACATCATAATATTTGATTACTTTAGCCGGAATTCCCGCCACAACAGAATACGGCGGGACATCTTTGGTCACTACTGCATTAGTCCCAACTATACTATGATCACCTATTTGCACCCCGGGCATAATCCTTGCTCCCATACCTATCATACATGAATCCCCTATCTGCGTCTTTGAAATCTTTATAGGCGAATATAATGGAGAAATATCCAATCGATCATATGTATGAGTTATATCAGTAATCAAAACATACGGGAGAATCGCACAGTCTCTACCAATAGTTAATTCTCCCGCACAAGTAATGTGTGCGCCCTGGCCAATCGTTGTATTATCCCCAATTATTAATTTGGGTTTATACCCCCCCGTCCCCCAATGCGTTATACATTCCATCCGACTATTCCCCATAACAATAACATGAGTTCCAAAGTACATATTCTGTGTATTATACAGGCGAATAGGCTTATTTATCTCACTACCCTTACCAAATTTTCCAAAACGCAGGACATAATATGGACGTTTTATCCATCTGAGTGCCCGATTCTTAATCTCTAGAATATATGCACCAAGTCTCACTCCCATCCTCCTCACACACGCTGCTTTACCGGCTCAAATATCCTCTTCACCCAAGATTCAATCGAATATTGTTCAACAATACTATTGTCAATCTTCTGATATGGTTCTTCCATAAATTGATTATCTACCCTCGGATTCACCCTATCAATAACACAAATATTTTTTTCGTTATAAAAATCATAATTCATAACATCTGCATTTGTTGTTATTAATTTAGTATTCGCTGCCAAAGCCTCCAGAGTACGGATGCTTAATCCTTGCTGTCCCGGGTAGGGCATATCAATCGTAACTTTACTTCCCTTTAATATATCTGCACTGTCCTTAATCGATAATGTTATAGGACGGACATACGAAGGGACTTTTTCATTATCCCGCGAAAGCCATCGCTTTCTCAACCAATGCGCTCTTGTAGTTGACAGCAGCAAATACCATTTCTTTGATCTAATATCAAATTGCTTGCATAATTGGTTAATTATGCGAACTCGATCCGAATGCCATCCGCCTAAGACAGAACATTCTCTTATCTTTGCTTCGTCATGATATACATAGTCCTCCAAATAGAATAGAGGTAAAAACTCCAAAGACTCTTCTTTGCAGTCTTTCCGATCAAAAGAAATTACTCGATCAAAAAGCATTTTTATTTCTTCATAGTTCTCTAAACGCTTGATATCATCCCATAAGTACAAAATCGTTTCCGCTTTAGATTGTACCATCGTAAACCTTCTAAATAATTCCACATCTAGTTTTTTTCCGGTTAAAACAAAAATCACATCATATTTAATATTTTTATGTTTTTTAAAAAAAACATATTGCTGGAACCACGGTTTAAACTTTTGAAATAATCCCAGAGTTATTTTATCAAAGAGAACCTCCACAGATGTACTGCAATTAAATAATGTGATAAGGTCAACGTCCGCATCCAAATACTCTTCAATAGCTTTTCTTATTTTACTGATATATTCATAAAATGGAACACTGACAAAAAGGACTTTCAGCATATCACCCCTCGTATCTTTTCAAATTGTTTTTCTCTCCTTCAAGGGCAAAGCCAATGTACCTAATGCTAGCCAAAAAAACTGTGTAGTTACCGAATTCATCCAAAAAATTTCATGAACTACCATCGCTGCTACCGCACCTACTGTTATGATTGCTGCGAAACTAGCATTTTTTTGGCCATAAGAAGATTTTATGTGAAATAGTAAGAATTTCTTAACATTCTTTATAATATATCCAAGCACGACTATAGTACCTACTAATCCCGTGCCCACTATTACCGCAATATAACCGTTGTGATAGGAAAATCCACCATTTACAATCCATATTTCAGGATGTTCAATCTGACAATACTTCGACAAATTTTGCGGAGATACACCTAATATTGGTCGATAAAGCAACATCGATAATGATAATTTCCACAAACGAAACCTTCCATTGGAAATATCCTTCCCTGCTAAATCAGTTCTTTGAGTATTACTATTAACTATTCCAGTATCTAAACTAATTTCTTCATTTACAACATACTGTGGTTCTATGTTATATTGTGATTCTATGTTATATGATGACTCTATGCCATATTGTGACGCATACTCTTCACATAAAGGCGGAATACTTAGCAATGTTAATCTTAGAACCAATAGAACTAAAATCACAAATACAGTCCGTCTCACTCCAAACATAATGCGATGAAGCATATTAAAACTATTCTTGCTACTACATATAAAAAACACACAACATCCGGCAATACCAGCAATCCACGCTCCCCTAGAATAAGCTAGTAGTATGTATGCTATCTGAATAAAAATCGGAAAAAAATATAATAGCTTCTTATTTTTATGTCTACAATGCTGAAGATTATAAACACATATAAAAATCACACATAATGATGCATTTGAACAAAAATTGGGATCTTTATATACACCAAAAAGTCGATTAAAAAACCACCCCTGAGCGGAGCCATTAATAAAATAATATTTTTGTGCAAAAAATAGACCTAAACTCCAAAGCCCCGTTATTGTCCAAACAGTAATGGGAAGTAGGCTCATTTTAATACACGCTCGCATAAATTCCATTTCGGAATATTCGCCTACAAATGATGCAAGAATACAAAAATGAATACTTGTCCATATTAGCGATTTTATATTTTCTGTTATTCCATACTTATAATTGATAATACACGATAGAAAGCCAACAATATAATATATCATCAAATATTTATCATTTATTTTCACAAAATGTTTCGGTGTCAAAAGTAACTGTATATTAATAATCCCGACTCCCCAAAACATCAATACTAGTCCTGCTATTGACCTGATTTGCTCAAACCAACTAATTGATAGCGGAAGTATTTGAGAAATCATAGTATGAGAAATCAATAATGATATATATACTTCTTTACATAAAAAAAGTTTCTCTCCAAATCTCACATTCATCTAAACATTTCCTCATCAATAAGTATCGACTTCGTCAAATTCCATAATATTTTCCAAGCACTACGCCATTGTCAAAAGTATCATATCCTTTATTTCTGACTGTCTGGCTATACATTTCCCGATTATCAGCATGTTCTGTCGCACTCCTTATAGCTATTTCTGCCCATTTTGAAGCCGGTTCATCCAATGATACCCGATAAGTTCTATCTGTAATAACCATATCTTCAGACAGATTCTCTGCAATAAGGCAATTCAATCCGTTGCATTGCGCTTCAATAACCGCTATACTAAAACCCTCATAATGTGATGGAAGCAAAAAGACATCCATCGCACTATAATAGTCTTCCACATCGTAAATATTTCCTGTAAATATCACCTGATCAGACAGATTGTATCTGGCAACGTTACTTTTTATTTGTTCTTCCAGTTCACCGCTGCCGATGAGAAACAACCTGGAGTTCGGAACCTTTTTATGTATTTCACAAAAAACATCTATAATCTTCTGATGATTTTTCTGGTATCGAAAATTTCCTACATGTCCAATAACTAAACTATCAGCTTCAATACTATATTTTTTCCTTATTTGATCTCGGCTAGTCACATTAAAAAGAAATCTCCCCGTATCTACTGAATTCCGAAATAATGTATATGGGTAACTTCCAAAGAGATGTTTTCCCGCAAGATCAGAACATGACAGCCGCATCGTACACAAGTAATTAAATATAGGAAACGCCAAATACTGCATTAGTCTAGCAGCCTTATTATTGTTCCCAATGTCCGAATTATGCGAGTGCGCGATTCGTATTGGAATATTGCAACTTTGAGCTGCTAATAAAAATGAAAAATCCATCGCACAACTGGTATGTAAATGTACAGCCTTATATTGCTTTTTTTGCATTATCTTTTTGTATATGAAATACCTTTTTATAACATATCGCTGTCGCAATGGAATAACAAATATATGACAGCCAAGTTTTCTGAATTCACTTGCTTTATTCTCATCCAAAATGGATACAGTAACTATATCAAAGTGAATTTTGGTTCCCAACTTACACTTTAATATTTCCAACCACGAATATACAATATTTTCCATACCGCCATTTCCCAACAGAGGAATCATCTCCAAAACCTTATATTGCTCCATTTGAGACTCCTTACTGAGCATTCTGTTTTTCATAGGTTTCTGGTGCATAATAAATAATCTTCGTTCCGCCATTTTCAAAACGAAACGGAACATACAAAAAACTCTCCAGCGCCTTTTTCACAGCCTCCTGCTTCTCCTTCTCCACATAGAACAACAAAAAGCCGCCGCCACCTGCACCTAGCAGCTTCCCTCCCAAAGCTCCCGCATCGATTGCTCTTTGATATGCCATATCGATGCTGTCAGTAGTAATCCTGCTTCCTGTCTGACGCTTCAGCCTCCATGTGTAATCCAAAAGCCGTCCAAATTCATTTATATCTATGCTCTTATTTGTCATTACTTTTTTCGCTTCCTCAACCAGCTCTGTCATTTCCAGAAGCACCTTAGTCTTTGCACCAATTTCCGTGAGCGTAACCCTCTGGATCTCTGCAGAGAATCTCGAAAAACCAGTAAAAAACAACATCAAATTATCATTCAGTTTCTCTTTCTTTTCTGGCGAGATAATAATTGGGCTGACTTCATATCCATCTTCTCTAAACGTAATCTGATTCAACCCTCCATAGGCCGCTGCAATCTGATCCTGAATGCCTCCGCTTTCTTTACACAACACCCTTTCCAGATAAATTGCGTCGTCAGCCAGTTTTCGTTTATCCACGTATTTTCCTTTTAGGGCATAAAATGCATTCAGCATTCCTACTGCAAATGAACTGCTTGTACCAAGTCCCGAACGCGCCGGCAGATCTGCGTCATAAGTCAGCCGCAATTCATGCATATCCAGCATCCTCATGGCTTCCCGTATGGCTGGGTGGCGAATCTCATCATAGCTGTTCACATACTCCATTTGAGAATATGTCAAATGCGTTTTATAATCAAAAAAACGCGGCAGATGCCGCACATTGACATGGCAGTATTTATCAAATGTCGTAGATATGACGCTTCCGCCATATTTCTTATAAAATTCCGGGAAATCTGTCCCCCCGCCAAAAAAGGACATCCGGAACGGTGTCTGTGTTATGATCATTTTCCTCTCTACCTTGTCAAAAAATGGCCGCCCTTTTTCAACCTCATCCGCCAGTACTCAAGCAGATCCGCCATAGTCTGCTCAAAAGATATCTGTGGTTCCCACCCTGTATGCTGCTTGAACTTTCTGCAATCAGGCACCTGAAGATCCGCATCAATTGGACGGAGACGCTCAGGATCTGTCACAATCTGAATATTTTCTTTTTCCGGGGACATATTGATCAATGTATGCAGCGTATCACCTACCGTACAGGTATAGCTGCCTCCAATATTGTAATACTCACCTGGAATCGGATCCACCGTTACCAACATATAATAAGCCCTCACGGCATCTCTGACATCTGCATATGTCCGCAAGGAATCCAAATTTCCTACATGTACGACCGGTGGTATCATTCCTGCCTCAATCATGGCGATCTGTTTGGCAAATGTGGATTCATGAAATACATCTCCTCGCCGGGGGCCTGTATGGGTGAACATTCGAGTCGTCATGACTATCATGCCATAGGCCTCCGCATAATACCTTCCCAAAAGATCTGTACCAACTTTGGATATAGCATATGGTGATGCAGGATGGAATGCACATTCCTCATGAATTCCTGTAACCGGTTTTTTCTCAGGCGGTATCTTTCCAAATACTTCTGACGAAGCGCACACATGGATTACAGGGCAATAAGCCTCATCCCTCTCCGCACACATACGAATAGCTTCAAGCAAGCGGCAGGTTCCAAGAATATTCGTATTCAGGGTATCAATCGGTGCGTCGAAACTGGTTTTCGGGTAACTCTGCGCTGCCAGATGAAAAACATAATCCGGACGGATTTCATTAATTACTGTATATAACGATATCTGATCATTGAGATCTGCATAACGAAAATAAATACGATCTTTTGCATTAACTCTATCCAGCAAATGTTCAACATTATCTAATGGGCTCCTCCACCGGCAGACACCATATATATCCCAATCTGTCTCCTTTAACAAAAAATCTGTAAGATGCGAACCTACCATCCCAGTAATCCCTGTAATCAATGCTTTCATTTGTTTTTTACCCCTTTCATCTCTTCACGCAACAATTCAAAAAATGAACGTCTTCGCAGGATTCCTTTCTCATATAAATAAAGACTACCCATTTGGGTAATCTCAGCACGTCCCTTATAAAAATCACTTCCTGGATATACAACAGAATATTTCAACTGCCCGCTCATCAAACGGTTCAGCTCATCTGCAATCTGCAGCCTGCTGACCAATTCTGTCCCGGTAATATTAAGGAATGGTGTTCCCAAATCGTTCCACTTATACAACAACCAGCAAATTGTTTCCGCTACATCGTGGATTGAAACACAGTTTCTGTAAAATGGATGGTATATTTCAGCTGTTTTTTCTTCCTGTATGCATTTCAAACAATATGATATAAACCTGTCTTTCAAAGAGACTACATATGACAGACGAACCGCTTTGAAGTTCTTATGGTTTCGAAAACTGTCCTCTACATGTCTTTTCATCGCACCATATGGAAAACTGCCTTTAGTTGGTGTATCTTCATATGCGATTTCTGTCGGAGTATTTCCAAATACCGCATCGCTCGAAAAGAATATTACCCGACAGCCCAAGTTCAATGCCTGCCTGATGAAATATTCTGTTCCGACGACATTGACCGTCCAGCATGTTTTCGGATTCACCATACACTGATCCGGGCTTGAAATGGCTGCCGTGAATATTACATAATCGATGTTTTCTAATATTCTATAATTAAATTCTGTCGGATTTTCCAAGGCAAGCATATAATCCGTTTTTCCCACACAGTCTACTGTATATATGGTTATGGACGGTTCTGACATTTCCATGTACCGCTTAACAAATGTCGCAATATATCCATTGCTCCCAACTATCACAATATTCATTCTTTTTCCTTCTGCGAGATTATAGTATTATAAAGGTTAGTTAACTCCTGCGCCGATGTTTCTGGTGTAAACTTACGCCCATATTCTATTGCTTCCTTAAACAGAGCCTGCCTGGTATCAGAATCCAATCTGCAGGCTCTCTGCATACCTTCTGAAAAGACCACGGCACTATAGTCGTCCACATTGATTACAAAGCGCTGTGCCGCTAAATTTTCCTCAAAATGTCCTATACATATACAACCAAAAAGAGCCCCTGTCTTAAATGTACCGTTTATCTCTGTAATTTCCGGCCGTATCGGTAGTATTATATAGCTGCATATTCTCAGATATTGTTCCACCTCTGCATCAGGAAGGTCCTTCAAAATTTGAATATCTGTTCTCCCAAGTGGAATTAATTCAGATATATCCGATGATGAAATGATAGTCAGATGGTATTGTCCTGTTGCATTAAACTGTCTCCATGCATCTATCATTTCAGTAAATGCCTTACTCCTGTTGACCAGTCCAAAATATAAGAATTCATCTGTTTTTTCCTCAAAGCGAACGCTTCTTTCCGGGAAAATGGTTCCTATCATATTCCGTAAACAGGTGTTTTTATTGAATCTCTGCAATCTCTTTTGCGTCTCTGTTTCGGACACAATTACTAAGCCTGCCCGTCTGGCCATAAATTCCACAACATACTTTCTCAGCGGGTTAGCTCTAATATATTCATGAACAGACAGTACCAGTTTTGTGTTACTTATTTGACATTTTTCTTTCAACAAAGAATAAAAGATAAGTATAAGCGGGTTATATTCCTGAAAAGGATATTCCAACATAACGATATCATAACGGACATCAGCTACCATCTTCGCTGCTTTCCAAAGTGTTTTACTCATGCGCAGGGAAAATAGCATTTTAAATCTGTTTTTATCCGTTGTGTACTCGGAGACATAATCTGCCCCTGCAATTTCCGGGTTCTTTTTCAGTTCCTGAATAATTATTTTCGCGTACTTTCCAATTCCATCCGTATTGCTGCCATAGTTATTGCAGACTTCTAAGATCTTCATTCTATTTTGCATTTTTATCCTCTATTATCGAAAGAAATCAAAATGATGTTGCGTATATAATCCCAGCAGGTTTCTGCTTCTTCTTTTGACTGCTGGAATTCCAGCATAAATAATCCCTTCTTCAGTATTTCCTTTAAGTGTACTGCCCGCAGCTAAGATGCAAGCCTTTTCAACAGTCGTATTTTGAAGTATAATTGCATTTGCTCCAATCCACACATTATCTTTTATGACAATGTTTCCTTTAATATATCTGAAGTCGCTTGAGCTGCTGTCATGACTGGCACTGATTAAAAATGAAAAAAAGGAGACCGATACATTATCTCCAATCGTAATACCCCCCCGACCATCAAGGTAACAGTTCTCATTAATAATTGAATGATTGCCTATGACTATCTTCCAGGGCGAACGTACAATACACTTCATATATATCCGGGAGCCTTGTCCAATCTTCATTCCCATGCATCGATATAATAACTTTCTGATTGTCCAACTGGGAATATAGGCAACAAAATAATTTGCAAAAATATAAATCAATGCATCCGCTATTCTTTTTATGACCAACATAGTTCATACCTTTCAACTACTAATAATACCGTTCACTGAAATCTATACTGATTTTTTTAGCGCCAACAACATTCAAGTGCCCATAATCCGCAAAATCCGTCTTCTCATCAAACCCTCTATAATGCGTCATATTATAATCCACATACCTTATCCCATGTTCGTCGCAGAACTGATACAGCGTGTTATACCTCGCGTAATCCCCTTCCCTCAGTCCAGTCACCGGGAAGTTCAGGAACACGATCTCAAACCCATTCTCTTCACTTAATCCAAGAAACTTCTCCAGCAATTCCTCCGCTTCGTCCGAGAGCGGCCTGCATTCCGCAGTGCTCCACCCCCCCACATCGACAGGCAGCACACTTTCCAGACCGGCAAATCCGCGGTTACCTCTCCCTTGGTTCCCGTCATTCAGCAGATAACCCATATCCTCTCTCGTAAGCTCTGCCCATCTGCTGTGGTACCTGATCAACGAGAGCAGAAGCTCGCTCCAGTATTCCCTTGGCACATGCTCTGCGATTCCCCGCAGCTTATCCAATGACCAACGCAGCGAGTCCACACTGTAATGCAGATCCACGATCTGCATCTCCTGCGTATCTCTGATAAAGTGATAAGTGTCAACCACTACAATCCTGGGAGTCTGGGTCTTCAGCGCTTCTTCCAAATACTCACAGGTATAATCCAGGTGCTGCCCGTTAATCGCGATGCTATATGCGTTAAGCCCTGTCATCTCTGCGAAGATATTCGCGTCCATTCCGAAGACCATATGGCTGCTCCCACAAAAAAGCACATCCACGCTGTTTTCCGGCAGACGGTAGAAATCATCCATTGTGTACTGCGAATGATGCTTCGGGTGCAAAAGCACCTGTGCATTCCAGAAAAGCGCCGCAAATATCGCGGAAAAGCACACCGCCTTTATTGTCCATATAAATACCTGCTTTTTCGTCATCTAAGCTATCTTCCTCTGCGCAGAGTCATTAGAACTGCATGTACACAAATGTACTTGCGTCATATCCGGGTCCATAGATACCGAAGATCAGTATGCTGAATATGACGCAGTAGTACAACCCCCATCGGAATACCAGGTTCTGCTGCCGGATAAAATCCCTTATATTCATCCTTCTCCGCATCAGATCAATTGTGAGCAAAAGGAGAAGCGAAACCAGCAGCACACAATAATTCTTCATGTCCAGGCCAAGCGAGAGAAATGCCGCTCTGCTTATCCCGGACAGTCCCGGAGACATCATCCTTTTGATTATGCGGAACGCTTCCCGGGCGCCGGTCGCCCGGAAGAAGATCCATGCGAAATCCACCATGGCAAACGTAATCATTCTCTGGAACAGGTGGTAACTGAAGCAGTCCGTTCTGATCTTCAAAGCCCCAGTGACTTTCTTGCGCTGCTTCGCCAGGCAGTCACCGATAACCTGCAGCCCGCCGTGGATACCCCCCCACACTAAATAATTCCAGCTTGCTCCATGCCACAATCCGCTCGCCAGAAACACGATCATCAGGTTGCGGTATCTTACCAGCTTTCCTTTCCGGTTCCCGCCCAGCGGGATATACAGATAATCCCGGAACCAGGAGCTTAAGGATATATGCCA
>CANQRW010000059.1 GCA_947626365.1 uncultured Lachnospiraceae bacterium | reverse complement strand
CCCCCTTACAGGGACCCGGTCTGCATTACGATTCGATTATACTTCCTATAATGGAAATTATCGTAACTTCAGGGAAAAAGAAGGACCTTATTTGCACTTATCAGTAGCTTCGGATCTTGTCTCCGCTTTCGTCTGTGGTATTTGTAATCGAGCGGATAACTACGTAATATCCGAAGGAATCATCGACCTGCACGTAGACCCGGTCGCCGGCTTTGTGCTTGAAAATCGCCTTGCCCAGCGGGGATTCCGGGCTGATGAGATTTTCAAGGGAGTTGCTGCGAATAGAGGTCACCAGGCGGTACGACTCCACAATATCATCATCCTCAAAATATAACTCGACGGTGTTGTTGAGGCCCACCTCGTCATCTGCCGAATCCGTAGATACAATCTGGGCTGTCTTCAACATTTTTTCCAGATAACGTATCCTGCTTTCGTTTTGATTTTTGTCCCGCTTAGCGGCATAATATTCGAAATTTTCACTTAAATCGCCCTGGGCTCTGGCCTCCTTCAGCGCCTCCAACGCTTCCTGGCGGACCACCAGCTTTCTATGGCGGATTTCCTCCTGAATCTTTTCTACATCACTTTTTGTCAGTTTCTCTCCCATGATACTCCTCTTCCTTTCCAAGTCTTACCTCTTCCAGATATTCTTTCAAATCCTTTTCCGCATGGTTCAAAAGATAATTGCCGTTTCGGACCGGAAACTGCTGCAGATGTTCCGTGCGGATCTGACGATTCACATTTTCCACTGCTTCCCTTAAATCCTGAGCGGACAACAGGCGGCACCCCTGTCCTCGGATAATCAGCTGTTCCAGGCCATCCGATGTGGCTACCGTCACAATATGCTCGCGTCCCATCTGGTGGGCAAGCTTCTCGATATACTGATCGGCCGTCTCTGCTTCCTTCGTATAAACGACATTGATATTATGATACTTTATGGCCTGTCCCAGATTTCCCTCCACCTTGTACGCATCGAATACAAGAATCAAAATACAGCCCGTATACCCCTGATAATTGCACATAATATCCATCAGCATATGACGGGCCCCGTCGATGGTCGCTTTGGCAAGTTCTCTCAGTTCTTCCCACGCATAGATAATATTGTAGCCATCCACCAGAAGATATTCTTCCGCAGGAATCTTTTCCTTCTTTTTTGCAGGCTTATCCTGATTATATGTCACCTTCCTGGCACTGACCCCATACTGTCGGCGGTCTTTTCGTTCTCCATAGGTTCGCGTAAAAATGGCTTCCAGTTCTTTATCTTCGGCTCCCCAGTCGGATCCCCGGCTGTGCTTCTCCGTTTTTTCCGCTGAATACTGCGGTTCCGATGATTCAGCTGCAGGCGGCACCGGATTTTTCTGCAGTTCCGTTCTGTCAAATGAATCCGCTGTTTCTTCTGATTCCGCATAAGCGGCTCTTTCCCTCCGGACTGCCAGCTGCAGCGGACTTTCCACGTGCATATAACTTTTTACCATATTCCACGGCACCACATATCCGGCTCCATGGGAACAAAAAACGGAATCGCAGGAATTCGTCAGATCCAAATCCGGATCGTAGCCGGCAGCCGCCAAAATCTCATCCTCATTGTGACATGGCTCATAACCTTTTAAACTGCAATTAAACCGTCCTCGTCCTTTTGTGTAAGCTGTCACCTCTGCCTGATAATTTCTCATGGCCGCCACAGGCGCTTTCCCTGTAATGACAGTCATAGTTCCTTCCATTATAGGAGCATCAAAACTGCCATACATTCGCTCCAAATCAGACAACGCCCGGCCGGTAGACTCCGTCGGAATCTCCAGGCGAAACTGATATACCGGCTCAAGCAGACGGCATTTTCCCAGCCATGCGGCCTCCCGCAGCCCCTGACGGACCGCCCGGTACGTGGCCTGCCGGAAATCTCCGCCTTCCGTATGTTTCAGATGGGCGCGGCCGGCCACCAGCGTAATCTTCATATCTGTGATTTCCGCTCCCATCAAAACGCCTCGATGGCGTTTTTCTTCCAGATGCGTCAGAATCAGCCGCTGCCAGTTAATATCCAGCACATCGCTGCTGCAGGCGGACGCAAACGTCAGGCCGCTTCCCGGTTCTGCCGGTTCCATCAGCAGATGCACTTCCGCGTAATGGCGCAAAGGTTCGAAATGTCCAACTCCCTCTACCGGTTCCAAAATCGTTTCTTTGTATACAATGTGTCCTGTCCCAAAATCCACCTGAATTCCAAAACGCTCCTGAATGAGACTTTTCAGGATCTCAATCTGCACTTCCCCCATGACCTGGGCCTGAATCTCACCCAGTTCCTCATTCCAGGCAATATGGAGCATAGGTTCCTCTTCCTCCAGCTGACGCAGCTTCAACAGGATGCCGTGAACGTCACTTCCTGCCGGCAAAATCACCTGGTAGGTCAGCACCGGCTCCAAAAATGGCGGCTCTGACCGGGCTTCCGTACCCAGACCTTGTCCTGCGTACGTATTCAGAAGGCCTGCCACCTCACAGACCATCCCCGGTTCCGCCTGACCGGCCGGCTCGTACTTGGCGCCGGAATATACCCGGATCTGATTCACCTTCTCCGCTTCGTTTCCTCCTGTTTCCAGGATGTCTTTCACGCCAAGAGTGCCGGATATTATCTTCATATGGGTCAGCCGGTTCCCCTGCTCATCCCTGGAAATTTTAAATACCCTGGCCCCAAAAGGCTTATCCTTCCAATCAGCCGCCGATAATCCTCTTCCATACTGCCGGATACCCTCCAGCAATTCCTCCACCCCCCACAATTTGAGGGCAGAACCAAAAAAGCAGGGGAATATCTCCCTGTTCCCAATCATGCGGCATACGTCTTTCTGACCAACAGTTCCCTTTTCCAGATAGGTCTCCAGCACCTGCTCATCGCACATAGCCAGTTCTTCCAAAAAATCACCTGCTTCATTTTCCACATCCGCAAGGGGATTTTCCTTCTGAAAAATGGTTTTTCCGGCATCAGGCACAAGGCGTTCGTCAATTGCCTGCAGTCCGTTAAACGGGACACAATTCCCGCTTAGGCGCTCTCTTAAATTTCTCAATACCGCCTTCCAGTCCGTGCCGCTCTGGTCCATCTTATTGACAAAAATAAATGCCGGCACATGATATCGTTCCAGCAGCCGCCAAAGCGTCTCTGTATGTCCCTGGACGCCGTCCGCTCCGCTGACCACCAGGACCGCATAGTCCAATACCTGCAGCGTTCGTTCCATTTCCGCCGAAAAATCTACATGTCCAGGCGTATCCAGAAGGGTTATCTGCGTATTCCCCAATTCAAATACTGCCTGCTTGGAAAAAATCGTAATACCCCTGGCTCGTTCCAGTTCGTACGTGTCCAAAAACGCATCTTTATTATCCACCCTGCCCAGGCGGCGGATGGTGCCGGTCTGATAGAGGATTGCCTCCGATAATGTGGTTTTTCCGGCATCCACATGAGCGAGTATGCCGATGACAAGTCTCTTCATAATCAAAAACCGCTCTTTCCAACACTGCAAATAAACTGCAATTTTTATCATTATACATCATTAACTATGACAATGCAAATAAAGCGTCACTGGCGCTTTATTTGCATACTGACGTAATGAAAGCCCTTGAAAACGTGAATTTCCAAGGGCCTCTGCAATTCCTATTCTGTTTAAAATTACCTCTTTGAGAACTGCGGCGCACGTCTTGCGGCTTTGAGGCCGTATTTCTTACGCTCTTTCATTCTCGGGTCTCTGGTCAGGTAGCCGGCTTTCTTCAGGATCGGACGGTACTCCGCATCTGCCTGGAGAAGCGCGCGGGCGATTCCGTGACGGATCGCTCCGGCCTGGCCGGTAAAGCCGCCGCCGCGGACATTAACCAGGACATCGAACTTATCCACGTTATCCGTTGCCACCAGGGGCTGACGGACAACCAGTTTCAGGGTTTCAAGACCCAGATACTCGTCGATGTCTCTCTTATTGATCGTAATCTTGCCGGTTCCCGGCATCAAATATACTCTAGCAACAGATTTTTTTCTTCTGCCTGTTCCATAATATCTTGTAGCTGCCATGTCCTCTTCCTCCTTTCAGACCTTAAAACTTCAGAACTTCCGGTTTCTGCGCTGCCTGCTCATGGTCAGGTCCCGCATAAACGTGAAGCTTTCTGTACATGTCATGTCCTAAGGAGCCCTTGGGGAGCATTCCCTTGACTGCCAGTTCAACCACGCGCTCCGGCTTCTTCGCCATCATCTCGCGGAGGGTCGTCTCTCTCATACCGCCTACATAGTCGGAATGATTGTAGTAAATTTTCTGGTCAAGCTTTCTTCCGGTTACCTTCACCTTGGAAGCGTTCACGATGATCACATAATCGCCGCAGTCCATATGAGGCGTGAAAATCGGCTTATTCTTGCCTCTCAGCACACTTGCAACCTCAGAAGCCAAACGTCCTAATGTATATCCGGTAGCATCAACTACATACCACTTTCTGTCAATCGTCGCTGGACTAGCCATAAAACTTTTCATTGGTTGACCTCCTGTCATATCCCTTGAAATCAATTCTTTTCACTAACATCTATACGCAAAATGCCATCTCCGGGGCTTTGGTTAAAGCATTTTCGTCAAACGTCACGTTTATACATTATATAACACGAATCCGGGTGTGTCAACCTCTTTTTTCCATAAAATCAGGGCCAAAATCAGGGCCTTCCCGCCTGAAAATTACCGGAACACAGTTCAGACGGCCCGGCGCCACATTGGGGCTGGACCGTCTGAACAGCTGCGTTTAAATATGAAGCAAATCGCTGAATTCCTTCAAAGCTCCGTCTGTCTCATGGGCAAGCACGCGCTTTGCCAACACCTTGCCGAGCTGTACGCCCTCCTGATCAAAGCTGTTCACATTCCACACAAATCCCTGGAACATAACCTTGTTCTCAAAATGGGCCAGAAGAGCGCCTACCGTCCTGGGATTTACCTGCTCTCCGATAATGATACTGGAGGGACGGCCTCCCTCGAAGTTCTTATTGCAGTTCTCATCCGGCTTGCCGCAGGCAAATGCCACGATCTGGGCAGCCACATTGGCGCAAAGCTTCTGCTGGCTTGTGCTGTTCTCAATCACAACATCCGTGCCCATCTGGTTATTCTTGAAACCGATAAACTGGAGAGGCACAATATCCGTTCCCTGATGGAGAAGCTGATAGAAGGAATGCTGTCCATTGGTTCCGGGCTCGCCAAAGATAACCGGTCCGGTCGGATAGGAAACCGGTTCGCCAAAGCGGTTTACACTCTTGCCGTTGGATTCCATATCCAGCTGCTGCAGATGTGCCGGGAAACGGCTCAGGGCCTGAGAGTACGGAAGAACCGCCGTACACATATAGCCAAGCACATTGCGCTCATATACGCCGATCAGGGCATCCAGCATCGCCGGATTCTTCAGCAGGTCTTTATTCTGAGACAGCTTGTCCTCCGCCGCCGCGCCTTCGAGGAACTGGGCAAACACCTCAGGTCCAAACGCCAGAGACAGCACCGCGCCGCCTACCGCGGAGCTGGAAGAATAGCGGCCTCCGATATAATCATCCATGAAGAAAGCCGCCAGATAATCATCACTCTTGGCCAGAGGAGAAGTCTCACTGGTAACGGCAACCATATGCCTGGATGGATCCAGACCGGCATTCTTCAGAGCATCCTTCACAAAAGACTCATTGGTCAGGGTCTCCAGCGTAGTGCCGGACTTAGAAACAAGGATAAAAAGGGAATGGGATACATCGATGGAGGACAGAACCGCCGCAGCGTCGTCCGGATCCACATTACTGATGAACTTCGCCTGCATCTTGAGAGTGCCCTGCTTTTTCGCCCAGTTTTCAAGTGCCAGGTAGATGGCGCGGGGGCCCAGATCGCTGCCGCCGATACCGATCTGAACAACGGTAGTGAATTTCTCTCCTGCCTCATTGGCAACCTCTCCGGCATGTACCTTTTCGGCAAATTCCGCTATCTTTTTCTGCTGCTCTGCATAAAAGGCCCGCTTGTCAATCCCGTCAGCCAAAACCGTCTCTCCCAGCTGGCCGCGGGTCAGATGATGGAGTACCAGCCGTTTCTCACCGGTATTGACTACCGCTCCATTGTATAGAACCTGGAACTTATCCGCAAGCTGGGCTTCCTCCGCCAGCTTCGCAAGGACCGCCAGAATGCCGTCGTCTACCTGTTTTGCGGCATAATTGTAGACGAATCCCTCCGCCATCGGAACGCTGTATTTTTTCACCCGCTCTGCCCCGTTCTCACCGGACATCGCTTCCGCAAGATTTACACGCTCCGCTTTCAAAAGCTCCTCATAAGAAGCAAGCGTATCTAAATTCTTCCAGTTAATCATGGTCCATACCCCCTTAAGATAATTTTAAATGATATTGTCGCGCAATATCGCCGATTAGAATCATTATACTATTAAATCTCCATTTCTTCAAGGGTTCACGCGCTTTCCGCAGCTCTATTTTCACCCTATTTTCATACTCTATTTTCCTAAGCCCTCTCCGTTCGCAGATGTCTCCCGCGGTTCTTCCTCACGTCCCGGCCAGTTTGTCTGGGTCACATGCCAGCCCCGGTATTCGCCTTCCTCAATCGAATGAAACACATAATATCCGCAGGTTTTCCCATCCGGAATCCGTCCCGCTTTTTCCTCGTCATATACATAGACTTCCCTGGCGCCGTTTCTCACCGCCTGATGGGTCACGCGCAGAAGAAGCCGGTCAAAATCTCTCTCCGCGCAGCGATGGATTCTCAGATAGGCCTTCCCGTCGCTCTCTGTCTTTCTCTGATCCAGTTCATAGGACCAGTCCTCATTCTCGCCGGAAATCCTCTCCCGCAGTTCCTTCTCATATTCCAGCCGGATCAGGGTAAGCCCCTTGGCCGGGGCCGTGGGTCCTGCCGCCTTCCGGTCTCTGGCCTCAAGAATTTCCTTCACATGCTCCGGCGGATAGATTCCCATACCCACCTTCATAAGAGTACCGGCGATAATCCGCACCATATTGTACAGAAAACCGCTTCCGCTGATGCGAATCGTGATCATATCCCCATCTTTCTCAATATCCAGGCTATAGATTGTCCGCACCGTCTCTTCTGCCTGCCCTCTCCTGCTGCAGAAACTGCGAAAATCATGTTCTCCCACAAGATAAGACGCCGCCTGCCTCATTTTCTCCACATCAAGAGCAAAATAACAGAAATACGAGTACAGCCGCAGCGTCGGCAGATTAATCTTTCGGTTTAAAATACGATACTCATAGGTCTTCGTACAATTCTGTTTCCTGGGATGCCAGTCCGGCGCTGTCTCCTCGGAGCTGAGCGCCCGGATATCATCCGGAAGCCTCTGATTCAGAGCCAGACAGATTTTATCGGCAGCCATCCGGTTATCCGTATCAAATACGGCCACATTCTGAAGCGCGTGGACGCCGGCGTCTGTCCTGCTGGCGCCGATCACCGCGATTTTCTCCCCCAGAAGCTCCGACAGCGCCTGATTCAAAACCTCCTCGATTGTCAACCCGTTATTCTGATACTGCCACCCGCAGTAATTTGTCCCGTCATAGGCCAATACCAGTCTGATCCGTTTCAATGTCTCGCCTTTCTTAAATCCCCGGCAGGAATCTTGTCCCGATAATCACCGCCATATAAAACGCATACACCAGATAGGTTCTATAATCTCTTCCGGCATACCGGAGAGGCTTCATCTTGGTCCGCCCCTCTCCGCCATGGTAGCACCTGGCTTCCATGGCCATCGCCAGATCCGTCGCCCGCCGGAAAGCGGAAATAAACAGGGGCACCAGAAGCGGCACCATGCTCTTCGCCTTCTGAATCAGGCCGCCGCTCTCAAAATCGGCCCCTCTGGCCATCTGCGCCTTCATGATCTTGTCCGTCTCTTCCACCAGGATTGGAATGAACCGGAGGGCAATGGACATCATCATGGAAATCTCATGGACGGGAACTCCCACCTTTTTCAAAAACCCAAGACTTTTCTCCAGTCCGTCCGTCAGCTGGTTCGGCGTGGTCGTAAGGGTCATAATAGAAGAACCCACCACCAGATAGATCAGCCGCACCGCCATAAAACCGGCCATACGCAGGCCTTCTATCGTAATCCGCAGAAATCCCAGGCGGAATATCTCCCGGCCGTCTGTCAGAAACAGGTTGAAGCTGACGCTTAAAAGCAGCAGAAACAATATGGCCTTCAGTCCCCGCACCATGAATCCGAAAGGCACTTTGGATGCACGGATTGCCGCCGCAAGAAATACCGTCGCCGCCAGATATCCCCAGATATTACTGGCAAGAAACAGCGATATGATAAACATCATGGTCCCAAACAGTTTGGTCCTGGGATCAAGCCGATGGAGTACCGAATCCACCGGATAATATTGTCCTATGGTAATATCTCTGATCATGATATGTCTTCCTTACCTAAAATCTGTCTGCCGAAATCATTTCCCCAGAAGCCTCAGAATCGCATCCCTCGCCTCTTCCACTGTGGTGATGTCCTTATCCACCGGGATTCCTCTCTCCCGGAGTTCATGAGCGATATACGTTACCTGAGGGGCAGCCAGGCCCATGGCCTCCAGCTCCTTATAATGCTCAAAGACCTCCTTGGGCGTACCGTCAAACGCCTTCTTCCCATGGTTCATGACGATAAGCCGGCTCGCGTACCTGGCCATATCCTCCATACTGTGGGACACCAGGATAATGGTCATTCCCTTCTCTTCGTGGAGCGATTTGATCTCATCCAGAATTTCATCCCTGCCCCTGGGATCCAGTCCCGCCGTCGGTTCGTCCAGGATCAGCACCTCCGGGTTCATCGCCAGCACGCCGGCGATGGCCACACGCCGCTTCTGGCCTCCGGACAATTCAAAGGGAGACTGATCCCAATACTTTTCCTTCATGCCGACGGACCGGAGAGCGTCTTCTGCCCGGCTCTTGATCTCTTCCTGGGAAAGCCCCAGATTCTTAGGCCCGTAACATACATCAGAGAACACATCCACTTCAAACAGCTGATGCTCCGGATACTGGAATACCAGTCCCACCTTGCTCCGCAGCTGTCTTAAACTGTAACCCTCGCTGTAGATATCGGTTCCATCATAGAAAATAGTGCCGGACGTAGGGCGGATCAGTCCATTCAGATGCTGGATCAGCGTTGATTTGCCGGAACCGGTATGCCCGATCAGTCCGACAAACTGACCATTGGGAATCTCAAAGCTCACATCATCCAACGCCCGCTGCTCCAGCGCCGTCCCCTGATTATATATAAATGTTAAGTGTTCCACTCTTATTGACATTTTTTCTTCCTTATATAAAGCGTTGTCTTCTCGGAATTATCCATGGGAAATCATCATACGGCAGCCTGTAACAGCGGCACCAGAGATTCCAGCAATTCCTCCTGGGACAGAATCCCCTCCGGCAGGTTCACGCCTGCCTTGCGAAGCTCATAGGCCAGTTCAGTCACCTGCGGCACATCCAGACGATAAGATTTCAATTCATCCACCCTGGAGAAAATCTCCCGGGGCGTTCCGTCCATAACAATCTTCCCGTCATCCATGACGATCACCCGGTCTGCCTGAACCGCTTCCTCCATATAATGGGTGATCAGAAGGACAGTGATGCCCTCCTGCCGGTTCAGCTTCCGGACTGTCCGGATTACCTCCCTGCGGCCATTCGGATCCAGCATAGCCGTCGGTTCGTCCAGTACGATGCACTCCGGACGCATTGCCATTACTCCGGCAATCGCCACCCGCTGCTTCTGGCCGCCGGACAGCTTGTTGGGGGACTTATACCGGTAAGCCGTCATCCCCACAGCCTCCAGACTCTCGTTGACGCGGGTCCAGATATCCTCTGTGGGAACGCCAATATTCTCCGGACCGAATCCTACGTCCTCCTCCACCACATTGGCTATGATCTGATTGTCCGGATTCTGAAATACCATTCCGGTCCTTTTGCGGATCTCCCAGATCTTGCTCTCATCGGATGTGTCCATCCCGCACACCCAGACGGTTCCTTCCGTAGGCGTCAGGATTCCATTAATCTGCTTGGCAAGTGTGGATTTTCCGGAACCATTGTGCCCCAGTATAGCCACAAAGGTTCCCTTCTCCACATCCACGCTGAGACCATCTATCGCCCGGTCTATCTCTTCTATATTCTCTTCTTCATCCCTGCGGATATAATCAAAAATCAGCCTGCTGGCTTTAATGATTCCCATTTTCTTTGCGCGGCCTTTCCACTCAAACTCATATGCCTTTCAATTTTAGATGAATTTATCCTATTAGTCAAGCCGAAAGAAAGGGATATGGCACAAACTGTACCATACCCCTCAGTTCTTCTCTCCTGCAGCTATGAAATCCTTAATCCGGAAGCGTTTAATCTATGTCCTTCCACCTCAGTATCGGCCAGCATCTTTCCGTCAGCGTCGAGATAATACCACTGTCCGGGAGCTGTCTCCAGCCAGCCAACCGCCATGGAGCCATCTGCCTGCAGATAATACCAGCTTCCATCCAACTGCTGCCAGCCCGTCTGCATAACTCCATCTGTCCCCAGATAGTACCACTTTCCGTTAATCTGCTGCCAGCCCGTCAGAATATATCCTTCCGCATCGAAATAATACCAGTTCCCCTGAATCAGATACCACTGATTCACCACATATCCCGCTTCCTCGCGTTCGTATTTGCGGCCATTCTGATACTCCCGGAACCTTCCGTCTACATCTCCCCGCCCGGTAGCGACCTGGCCGTCCTCACACATAACCCAGTCCCCGGAGCTGTATTTACTTCTCTGGCTATCAGTGGGAATCGCTCTCACCTCAAATGTATATGAGTTATTATCCGACATATAGGGGGACAGATCCGCCTGCCGGGAACCGACCGTAATCGTCTTGATGCGTTCGTCATTCTCATACAGACGCACCTCATACTTTTTGGCATTCTCTACGGCTTCCCATCGGGCCTGTCCGACTCCCTGTCCCCAATAGGCTCTGGCCGTTCCGTCAAACCGCACAGCCGCAAAAACCGCAGTCACGGAAGCCGCCGCCATAACTGCCGCTATAACCGCTGCAGCAGCAATTTTTCTTATTTTCATTATATCATCCTTTCTCTTAATCCTAAACCTTACTTTCTCCAGATTCCATCTGCATCGACCGGGAAGGTATCGATTGTCGTATTGGTCGCCTTATACCCATACCCCGGATAGAAATAGTACCAATTTCCATCTGCCTGAGTCCAGCCTTCCGCCATAGCCCCATTGCTCTTCAGATAATAGGTCTTGCCATCTCTGGTCAGCCAGCCAGTACGCATGGCGCCCTCTATACCGCCGTCCTGCAGACGGTTCAGATAGTACCACATCTCGCCCGCTTTCAGCCAGCCGGTATACATTGCCCCGCTGTCCTGCAGAAAATACGTCTGTCCGTCCTTTGTCTGCCATCCGGTCAGCATCTTGCCGTCGCCATCAAACAGATACCAGATACCTCCCAGCTGCAGCCATCCGTTCTTCTGATAGCTTCCGTCCGGATAGCGATAATACCAGATATTGCCATTCTGGATCCATCCTACCTGATCGGATCCGGTGCTGATTCCGTTGCCGTCCACCTGACCGGTTCCGTCGGATACATGCTGCTCGTCAATATAAACCTCATCGGAATCCAGCCAATCGCTCTTCTTACCGTATTTCTTCTGATCTTCTGTATGCGGTACAGAGCGGACCTTATAGTAATAAGTTCCCTTTTTTGTCATATAAGGGTAGAAATCATAACTGGTTCCATGGTAATCTTCCAGCTTCTTCACTATCGTGCTGCCCCGGTACAGATAAACGTCATAGTACCCGGAAGCAATGGCGTTCGTATAATCATCATCCCAGTCATTCTCCCGGTTCCAGACCGCTTTGCCGTATCCGGAATTCCGCCATTCAGCACTGGCAGGAACTTCATACTGACCTTTGACGCCGTTTACAGCCACCACAACCTCCAGCTCATTGGCGCTGTTCCTTCTCGCGCTGACAAAGGTACCTCCCTTCACCGTCACATTACTGGAACTGTATGTCCCGCGAAACGCATAGTCATAGTCGCCGGAACTGCCTGCCTGAAGATAGATCCTCATGCGCGGCCGGTCCCCCACAGCAAGGATTCGGTTCGTAGTAGAAACCCACTCCACATCCCCAATCTCATACTTGTCACTCTTACATCCCGCGTATGCCTCCATGTCATCATGGGTCTCCGTGTCATCTACCTGCGCAGGCTCATCCGGAAGATAATTGCCAGCTTCCACATTCACTCCGACCCGAATGGATACGGAACTGATTGCTTTTGTCGCAGCCAGGGCGGTAACCGGAATCAATACCGTAATCAATCCGGCAGCTGTCAGTGCATTCAGCAGTTTTTTTATTCCAAATTTCATTGTACTCCCTCCCAATCCAATATTCGGAATCTTTAGTTAATTTTATTATAAGCAACAGACAGCTCAACGTCAACTTACGATATTCTTTCTTTTTATTGTAAACTATGTTACAGGCAGAAATCTTCCCGAACAGTCTCTGACAACGCAGAAAACAGCGGGGCAATCTTCATTTATGATATACTAGAAAGGACTTCCCGCCCTCTCGGGCAGAAAGTCCTTATGCCATTATACTAATTCAAGCAATACCATCATGGCGCCGTCGCCCTTGCGCAGGCCGATCTTAACAATCCTGGTATAACCGCCGTTGCGGCTCGCGTACTTGGGCGCAATCTCATCAAACAGTTTCGCTGCAATGTCCGCCTGCTTCGTGTTTCTCTTCCGTCCTGCGGGAGCAGCGGGAACCTCAGTCACCGGATAGAGAACCTTCAGCATCTGCCTTCTGGCATGAAGCCTGGAAGGAAGATCCTTCTTGATCTCTTTCTCTACCTCATCATATACGGTAACTTTCTTTCCGTCTTTTATTTCCTTGACCCGCTTGCCATCCTTATCCTTACGGGGAACCTTAGCGGTCACTTTAACGGTCTCGAAGTTGTCTTTCTCCTTGACAGCCTTGGCGATCAGTCCCTCAGCAATCTTGCGGACTTCCTTGGCACGGGCCTCAGTGGTAACGATCTTTCCGTTATACAGAAGAGCAGTCACCTGGTTTCTAAGCAACGCTTTTCTCTGATCGGAAGTTTTTCCGAGTTTACGATATCCAGCCATATCAATTCCTCCATTTGATTGTGGAGAGCAGCCCCGCGCCCCTTGGTCTTACCGGCGCTGCTTCCTTATATTTTGTAATGTACCTGCCCTCCGCTTCATCGGACTTACGAGGACGGCACTCCCCAGCTCTGCCGCATTATGTTTGGGCAGCGCCGGACGGGAAACCCGAACTCCGCTTCGCTCCGTTTGGGCAGCGCCGGACGGGAAACTCAAACTACGCTTCGCTCCGTTTGAGTAGCGCTCGCAGGCGTCGCCTGCTCGCTTCATTCGTCGCCGGGATTCAGCTGAAGCCCCAGCTCTTTTAGTTTGGAAAGAACTTCTTCCAGGGACTTGCGGCCCAGGTTGCGGACCTTCATCATATCCTCGGAAGTGCGGTTGCACAGTTCTTCCACTGTATTGATACCTGCTCGCTTCAGGCAGTTGTAGGAACGGACGGAAAGCTCCAGCTCGTCGATATTCATCTCGAGAACCTTCTCTTTCTCATTGTCTTCCTTTTCCACCATAACCTCTGCCGTTCTGGCATTCTCAGACAGGTCAATGAACAGGTTCAGATGTTCGCTCAATACTTTGGCCGCAAGGCTGACTGCCTCATCAGGAGCCAGAGTACCGTTGGTCCAGACATCCAGTGTCAGCTTATCATAGTCCGTCTGCTGCCCTACACGAGTATCTTCTACCGTCATATTGACACGTTCTACCGGAGTATAGATGGAATCCACCGCAATCGTACCGATGGGAAGATCCTCTTTCTTGTTCTTATCCGCGCTGACATAGCCGCGTCCTTTGGTAATGGTAAGCTCCATGTAAAACTTGCTGTCCGTGCCGCCGCTTAAGGTTGCAATAACCTGATCCGGATTCAGAATCTCAATATCCGGATCCGCCTGAATATCGGCGCCAGTAATCGTGCCTGCACCCTCATACTCTATGTGGGCTGTCACAACATCATTGCTGTCACTGTTGTTCTTGATTGACAGACTCTTGACGTTCATGATAATCTCCGTCACATCCTCCTTGACTCCGGGAATGGAACTGAACTCATGAAGAACGCCATCGATTTTTACCTGACTCACCGCAGCACCCGGCAAGGATGAAAGCATGATTCTTCTCAGGGAATTGCCCAGGGTGGTGCCATAGCCTCTTTCGAGCGGTTCTACAACAAACCGGCCATATCTCCTGTCTTCCGAGATCTCTGCGATCTCGATGTTTGGTTTCTCAAACTCGAACACTCTTGCCCCTCCTTTTTGGGTAAGCCTTATGGATTATTTGGAATACAACTCGACGATAAGCATCTCATTAACCGGAACATCGATCTCTTCTCTGGTAGGCAGCTCTTTCACGGTGCCCTTCAGATTCTCCTGATCCACATCCAGCCATGCCGGAATCAGTCTGCCTCCGGTTACTTCCAGGATATCTTTATATCTCTGGGAGGATTTGCATTTCTCCTTCACTTCGATCACATCGCCGGCCTTGATCAGGTAAGAGGGGATATTCACGCTCTTGCCGTTCACCAGCAGCTGCTTGTGATCGACAATCTGGCGAGCCTCTCTTCTGGTGCGGGCAAACCCCATACGGAAGATAACGCTGTCCAGTCTTCTCTCCAGAAGAATCATCAGGTTCTCACCTGCCTGACCTTCCATACGCTCTGCCTTCGCATAGTAATTGCGGAAAGGCTTCTCCAGCACGCCGTAGATGAATTTGGCTTTCTGCTTCTCGCGAAGCTGAAGTCCGTACTCACTCATCTTACGGTTGGCTCTTTTTAACTCTCTGGTCGATTTTTTGTCTATTCCTAAATAAATCGGATCCAGTCCAAGGGATCTGCATCTTTTAAGAACAGGAACTCTATCTACTGCCACTTTTCGTACCTCCTATCAGACTCTTCTACGTTTTGGCGGACGGCAGCCATTATGCGGAACGGCTGTTACATCCTTAATACTTGTTACTTCGATACCGCATGCAGACAGTGCGCGGATAGCCGCCTCACGTCCTGAGCCCGGGCCCTTGACCATAACGTCAACAGATTTCAGACCATGTACGATAGCTGCCTTGGCAGCAGTCTCTGCAGCCATCTGAGCTGCGTATGGAGTAGATTTCCTTGAACCTCTAAATCCCAGACCACCGGCACTTGCCCATGACAACGCATTGCCCTGGGTATCCGTCAACGTCACGATCGTGTTGTTGAAAGATGCCTGGATATGTGCCTGTCCGCGTTCAACGTTTTTCTTGACACGCTTTTTTGTCACTTTCTTCGCAGTGGACACTTTTTTAGCCATTTTAAACTAACCTACTTTCTTCCAAATTGCTCGAATCGCTGTTCCTGTTATTAAAACATGCAGCGTGATTCTACGTTTTACTTTTTCTTGTTTGCCACAGTCTTCTTCGGGCCCTTGCGGGTTCTGGCATTATTCTTGGTATTCTGACCACGAACCGGCAGGCTTCTTCTATGGCGGATTCCGCGGTAGCAGCCGATCTCCTGGAGACGCTTGATGTTCATAGCGATCTCTCTGCGCAGGTCACCTTCTACCATCTGGCTCTCAGCGATAATAGCTGAAATCTTGCGGACTTCATCGTCTGTCAGATCCTTGACACGGGTATCCGGATTCACGCCAGCCTCCGCCAGAATGCGGTTGGAACTGGCCCGGCCGATGCCGTAGATATATGTCAGACCGATTTCAACACGTTTTTCCCTTGGTAAATCAACACCTGAAATACGAGCCATGTGCCTGTTACACCTCCTGTATTATTCTTAAAACTTAACCTTGTCTCTGTTTGTGCTTGGGGTTCTCGCAAATAATACGGATACTGCCCTTGCGCTTGATCACTTTGCATTTTTCGCAAATTGGTTTTACTGATGACCTAACCTTCACTGCAATTCTCCTTTCTCCTAAACCCTGGATTTTGAGCAAAGTCCACCCAGTGCCTCAACAAAGTCGCCATAATATCATAGCACTTTGTTTCCCATAAAGCAAGCATTATTTTTTATTTGTCCCGCCAGATAATTCTGCCCTTGGACAGATCATAGGGAGACAGTTCAATGGTCACCTTGTCTCCAGGTAAAATCTTGATATAGTTCATGCGAAGCTTGCCGCTGATATGGGCCAGAACCTGATGCCCGTTCTCCAGTTTTACCTGAAACATGGCGTTGGGCAGTTTCTCCACGACAATGCCTTCGATCTCAATTACGTCCGCCTTCGACATTCAATTTCCTCCTTACGGCTGACCTTCTCTCTGGATATATGTTAAGCTGATATTTTTTATACTTCATCCAATGACAATATCTCGGGGCCGTCCTGACAGATCAGGATCGTATTCTCATAGTGAGCGGACAGAGAACCGTCCTGCGTCACCACCGTCCAGTCGTCATCCATCCAACAGACATTGTATGTGCCCGCATTGATCATAGGCTCCACAGCCAGAGTCATTCCTTCCTGGAGCCGGACTCCCTTTCGGCGCTGGGCAAAATTGGGAACCTCCGGATCTTCATGCAGATGCTCTCCGATTCCATGGCCTACCAGATCCCTTACCACGCCATAGCCGAACTTCTCTGCGTACGCCTGAATATGCGAGGAGATATCATTTAGATGATTGCCAATTTTTGCATATTTAATCCCCTCGAAGAAACTTTGCCTTGTCACTTCGATCAGCTGACTGGCCTCCGGGCTTATCTCCCCGATTCCATAAGTTCTGGCTGCGTCTGAATGATACCCTTTATAGATAACTCCGGCATCCAGACTGACGATATCGCCTTCCTTTAAGATTCTCTTCTTACTGGGAATCCCATGAACCACTTCCTCGTTCACCGACACACAGATCGACGCCGGATAACCGTTATAATTCTTAAAGGAAGGGATACAGCCATAGCTGCGGATGATTTCTTCACCAATCCGGTCAATGTCCCAGGTAGACATGCCCGGCCGGAGAGCCCTGGCCAGTTCATTATGAGTGCGGGCAAGAATCTTGCCCGCCTCTCTCATAAGATTGATCTCCCGCGGCGATTTAATCGTTACCGACATAACTTATGCTCCCAAAATCTCCACAATATCTGCGAATACTTTGCCCATATCCTGCGTCCCATCCACTTCTCTCAGCGCGCCGGCTGCCTTGTAATAATCGATGAGGGGCTGAGTCTGCTCATGATACACTTTAAGGCGGTTCTTCACCGTCTCGGGCTGATCGTCGGCGCGAAGCACCAGATCATTGCCGCAGGTATCGCAGACGCCTTCTTTCTTAGGCGGATTAAAGACGACATGATAGGTAGCGCCGCAGTTTAAGCAGGCGCGGCGGCCGGACATACGATTGATGATATTCTCATCCGGCACATCTACATTGACCGCGTAATCGATTGCCTCTCCCCGCTCCTTCAACGCAGCGGTCAGACTCTCGGCCTGCGGAATGGTTCTGGGGAATCCGTCAAGAACATATCCCTTGATACAATCTGCTTCATTGATACGGTCCATCAGCATTCCGATGGTGATCTCATCCGGTACCAGCATGCCCTGATCCATAAAGGTTTTCGCCTTCATGCCCAGTTCTGTACCGCCCTTGATATTGGCTCGGAAAATATCTCCTGTGGAAATATGGGGAATCCCATACTTTTCAGCGATTTTCTTAGCCTGTGTCCCTTTTCCTGCACCAGGTGCGCCTAACATGATGATCTTCATTCGTTGCCCTCCTTTGCATTCACATAATATTTTAGATAACGAGAAGAAAGGGCCTGATTGTCCTTTCTTCTCAAAAAGCAAAATCATTTAATCGTTCAAAAAACCTCTGTAGTTGCGGACCAGCATCTGGGATTCGATATCTTTCAGCGTCTCCAGAATGACACCCACAATGATGATCAGCGATGTCCCCGCGAAGGACAGACGGCTGATGTTGAACAATCCTGACACGATGATCGGAATGACGGCAACTATGATCAGGCCGACAGCCCCGATAAATACAATATAATTCAGGATATTGTTCAGATACTCACTGGTAGGTTTGCCGGGACGGATACCCGGAATAAAGCCGCCCTGCTTTTTGATATTGTTGGCAACCTCAAGGGGATTGAATGTGATGGACGTATAGAAATACGCAAACACCACAATCAGCACCAGATAGATGACCAGACCGATGGAATAGACCGGCTGGCTGGGCCTAAACCAGGTAGAGGAATTCAGCATCTGCAGGATATGACCGCCAATGCTGTTATAATTCACAGTAAAAAACTGGGCAATCACTACCGGAAGAGACATAATGGAAGAGGCGAAGATTACCGGAATAACTCCGGCTGTGTTGACCTTCAGCGGAATGCTGGAGGAACGGCCGCCTACCATTCTTCTTCCCTGCATCTTCTGGGAATACTGAACCGGAATCCTTCGGACGGCATCCTGAAGATATATGACAAACACTACCATGGCGATCACTATCGCCAAAATGATCAATGTCGTCACAATCGCCACCGGCACGTTCTTGCCGGATAAAAACCTGGTATACAGGGTATTGATGTCGCCGGGAAGGCTGGAGATAATGTTGAACAGCAGGACAACGGAAATACCGTTGCCAATGCCATTCTCCGTGATCCTCTCGCCAATCCACATGAGGAACGCGCTTCCTGCCGTCATGGCTGCGACAGCCACGATCACACTGCCTGCATTATAATCATACAGAAGTCCCTGGCCGCCGAATCCGATTGCCATACCGGTGGACTCCAGAAGAGCCAGAGCCACGGTAAGATAACGGGTATATTCAGCAATCTTTCTTCTTCCGTCTTCGCCTTCACGCTGCATTTCTTCCAGTTTAGGAATAGCGATGGTCATCAGCTGCATGATGATGGAAGATGTAATATACGGGGTAATGCTCAATGCCAGGATAGACATGCTCGAAAAAGATCCGCCGGTCATGGCATTGAAAAATCCAAAAGCGTCCGTCGTCTGACTTGCGAAGAAATCTGCAAAGTAGCTTGAGTTAACACCAGGAATCGGCAACTCAGAACCGAAACGGATAACTACCAACATTGCGAAGGTATAAAGCAGTTTTGTTCGAATTTCTTTTATACGAAACGCATCTCGGAGTGTCTTAAACATTTAAATCACCTCGCAGGTTCCACCAGCCGCTTCAATCTTGGATTTTGCACCCTCGCTGAACGCGTTGGCTTTTACAGTAAGTTTTTTCGTGAGATCGCCGTTGCCAAGAATCTTGACGCCGTCTTTGGGGTTTTTCACGATGCCGGTCTCGACGAGAGTATCTACGCTCACCTCCGCTCCGTCCTCAAAACGCTCCAGAGCGCTTACATTGATACCAACGATCTCTTTGGTATTGCGGTTGGTAAAGCCTCTCTTGGGAAGACGCCTGTATAACGGCATCTGACCGCCCTCAAAACCCGGTCTGGGTGCTCCGGAACGGGCTTTCTGGCCTTTATGGCCCTTACCGGCTGTCTTGCCGTTGCCTGAACCGTGACCGCGGCCTCTTCTGAAACTATCACTGTGTTTGGAACCTTCGGCAGGCCTTAAGTTTGATAAATCCATGTCTGCACCTCCTTGTTCTGTATTTACACTTCTTCTACTTTAACCAAATGTCTTACATGCCAGATCATGCCTCTTACAGCCTCGTTGTCCGGCAGTTCCACAGTCTTATGCATTTTCCTAAGGCCCAGCGCCTCAACGGTAGCCCTCTGTTTCGGAATAGCACCGATGGGGGATTTGACCAAAGTCACTTTTAATTTCTCAGCCATTTCTACGCCCTCCTTAGCCTACGATCTCTTCAACAGATTTTCCGCGAAGCCTTGCAACCTCTTCCGGAGTCTTCATCTGGCTCAGCCCCTTCAGGGTCGCCAGAACAACATTGGTCTTGTTGTCAGAGCCCAGGGATTTGATACGGACATTCTTGATGCCGGCCAGCTCAACAACTGCGCGGGCTGTGCCGCCTGCGATGATACCGGTACCTTCCGGAGCCCTCTTCATCAGGACGGACGCGCTGCCGAACTTACCGATGAAGTCGTGAGGAATACTCTTATTCTCATCCATGGGGATTTCGATCAGGTTCTTCATGGCTGCTTCCTTTCCCTTGCGGATAGCCTCCGGAACCTCTCCTGCCTTTCCCAGGCCTGCGCCTACATGACCGTTGCCGTCGCCTACGACTACCAAAGCGGAGAATCTCATGGTACGGCCGCCTTTAACGGTCTTGGACACGCGCTTAATACCCACAACTCTGTCATTTAATTCCATCTGACTGTGGTCAATGATTGTACGTTTCATACCGCATTCTCCTCTCTCTAGAATTTCAGACCGGCCTCACGAGCCGCATCTGCCAGTGTCTGAACTTTTCCGTGATATATGAAACCGCCTCTGTCAAAGACAACCTCGCTGATGCCCTTTTCCAGAGCTCTCTTGGCAATCAGGGTGCCCACATACGCAGCAGCCTCAACATTATCTGTATACTCCAGCTCTTCCTTCGCTGCCTTCTCCATGGTGGAAGCGGCAACCAGAGTGTTGCCCACGGTATCGTCGATGATCTGCGCATACATATGCTTATTGCTTCTGAACACAGCCAGACGCGGTCTTTCGGTAGTTCCGGCAAAACGATTACGTAATCTGGTGTGCTTTTTTACGCGAATTTCGCTTCTTGATTTTTTACTAACCATTTTTACACTCTCCTTAATTATTTCTTGCCAGTCTTACCAACTTTGCGTCTGATCACTTCATCTGCATATTTGATGCCCTTGCCCTTATACGGCTCAGGTCTTCTCTTGTCTCTGATCTCGGCAGCGTACTGCCCGACCTTCTCTTTGTCGATACCCTTAACGGTGATCTTGTTCTGTCCGTCAAGAACTGTCTCAATTCCTTCCGGATCTTCCATCTCAACGGGATGGGAATATCCCAGAGTAAGGGTCAGCTTCTTGCCCTGCTTGGCAGCTCTGTAGCCGACACCGTTAATTTCCAGAACCTTCTCATAACCATTGGTTACGCCAACCACCATGTTGTTGATCAGGGTTCTGGTCAGTCCATGAAGAGATTTCATCCTCTTCAGATCGTTGGGTCTGGTTACTACAATATGTCCGTTTTCTTCTTTGATGGACATTTCTGCCGGCAGAACTCTCTCTAGAGTTCCCTTGGGGCCTTTTACAGTCACCTTATTATCTTCCGCGATCGTGACAGTAACGCCTGCCGGGATCGCAATCGGCATTCTTCCTATACGTGACATGCCATTTTCCTCCTTAAATTTTCGGAAAGGATGCGAAGTCCTTTCTGTTTTCAGATTGATTATTCTTATTAATTATGGGGATGTTCGCTCCACTAACCTCACCGTTCGCTTTCAGCTCCGGTTCGCTAAGGGTCGCGAACGACCTCGCACTAAACTCATC
>CANQRW010000058.1 GCA_947626365.1 uncultured Lachnospiraceae bacterium | reverse complement strand
TGCTGCAGATCTACTGCAACAGCTTTCATTTTTCAGTGAGTTAACGCCATTTTTTAATGTCTGATACCAAAGACAGGAATTATAGCAAAATCATCCGGATAACGCAATCCTATCTTTTTTGTCACAGTGTGCGCCGTTTTTTCCATGGCAGACCTCTTTATTTCTCAAGCAATGCCTTTCCATAAATGCCTAAAACAAGGCTTCCAACAGGACCACCAGAAGTTATAGGTATTTGAAATATCCAGTATTTGATTTTGATATTTTACGATTGCCAGCAAATTCACTTATAGTAAATGTATAAGGTTTGTGCGCACAATAAATCAACAAATATCAAATGGGAGGTGCAAATTTGAAGATATCTTTTGTAGATCAATCTCATCTTGGTAAAAAAACAATATTTTATGTAGGAGGACAGGTCGCTGGTGAAGAAGGGAAACATCATATCTCCAATCAGATGTTTGTGGAGGCATATATTCCCAGAGAAATCACACAGCCCTATCCGATTATTATGTTTCACGGCGCCGGACAGACGAATGTAAACTGGTTAATTACACCGGATGGGCGCATGGGATGGGCCGATTATTTCGTGTCCCAGGGATATTGCGTCTATCTGGCAGAACAGCCGGCCCGGGCACGTTCCGCCTATCATCCGGATACCAATGGTCCCGCCACCATTTATCATTCCATAGAATCTCTTTGGAATCGTTTTGTGTCCGATGAGGGCGCCTGGCCTCAGGCTAAAAAGCACACCCAATGGCCGGGTATGGGGACAGACAGTCAGGAAGAAATCCTCCGACAGTTTTTAGATTCACAGGTAGAATATCTTCCCAGCAACAAAGCCTCTCAGGAATTAGTTCTTTCCGCGGCATCCGAGCTTCTCCGGATGATAGGGCCGGCTATCCTGCTGACTCACTCTCAGGCAGGGCCTTTTGGGTGGCTTTTGGCTGACCGGTATCCGGAGTTAGTATCCGGGATCATTGCGCTGGAACCGTCCGGACCGCCTTTTTCTCCGGATTTAACCAGTCCCACGTCCAAAAACTATGGTATCGCTGACCTGCCGCTTCATTACGAACCGCCGGTGGAAAAACCGGAAGGATTCAGCCTGCGGCTTTTAAAAAGCGATAATCCGGAAAGGAATGATGGTTGGGTTATGGCGGAACCGGCTCCTCAGCTCCCCAATTTCAAAGGAATTCCGATCCTCATAATCGTAAGTGAGGCATCTTATCATGCCGGATACGATCACCTGACATCTTATGTACTGAACCAATGCGGCGTGTCGCATGATTTTGTTCGTCTGGAAGATGTGGGAATCCATGGAAACAGCCATATGATGATGCTGGAGCAGAATAACCTGGAAATTGCTGAATTTATAAAAAAATGGTCTGAAAAAAATATCAAATAGGAGAAGAAGAACATGGATAAGACAAAGAAATTTAAAATACCGAATTCATTAACAATTATCGTTATCGCAATGTTGTTGGCTTCCATTCTGACTTATATTATCCCCGGCGGAAGCTTTGAAAGAGCTGTCAATGACGCCGGAAAAACGGTAGTTGTACCGGGAAGCTTCCACTATATCGAGCAGACGCCCGTTAACCCGCTGACAATCTTAGATTACGTTTTTGACGGGCTCTCTGATGCCGGCTCTATCATCTTCGCTCTTTTATGCGCCGGCGGCGGTTTGGGAATCGTTCTGGCTACCAATATGTTCCAGGGCGCGGCGTGTTCCTTCAGTAAGAAAATGAGCGGGAAAGAGTGGGTCGTTATCGCTGTTCTCATGACTCTCTTCGCGCTGCTGTGCATTCCTATCAATTTGAACTACTTTATTCCTTTTGCGCCTTTAGGGATCATTATTGCTATGGCCATGGGCTATGATGCCCTTGTAGGAATCTCCATTATTATGATCGGCGGTGCCGTCGGTTTTTCCTGTGGCGCCATGAACCTTTCCAACACCGGTACCGCGCAGGCCATTGCTGAACTTCCTATATTTTCAGGTATGGCTTACCGCTTGATCTGCATGATTCCTTTCCTTGCCGTCAGTATTATCTATATCGTACGGTACGGCAACAAAATCAAAGCCGATCCGACCAAAAGTTATATTTACGGTACCAAGCTGGATTTCGGAAACTTCGATCCGGAAAATGTACCGGCTTTTGAGAAAAGACATATTCCTGTCGCGATTGTTGTCTGCGCGTCTATTGCGTACATGATCTATGTGGCTATTTTCTCAGAGCTGTCCTTTAAGACATCTGCCTCGATCTTCCTTTACATGGGGCTGTTGTCCGGTATCGTGTATCGTATGCCGTTAGAAGATATCTGCAAAAGCTTCACGAATGGCGTCAAAGGAATGGCGAATACCGGCGTCCTGATCGGGTTTGCTTACGCGATTTCCGGAATCCTGGAAGCCGGTAATGTTATGGACACAGTCGTCAATGCACTGGCTAATACTTTAGGCCTTTTCCCGGCTATCCTTCAGGCTCCGGCGATGTTTATCATGCACATTATCGTCAACTTCTTCGTAACATCCGGAAGCGGACAGGCCGCCGTTACCATGCCGATCTTCATTCCGGTATCGGACCTGGTGGGAATGTCCAGACAGACCGCGGTTCTGGCCTTCAATTTTGGAGACGGCTTCTGCAACTTTATCCTGCCCCACGCCGCGGCAACCATGGGATTTGTTGGCTGCGCCAATATTCCTTTCCCGAAATGGTTCCAGTTTATTATTAAACTGTTCCTGATCTGGGTTGTAGTTGGCTGTGTATTACTGATGATTGCTACTTCTATGAATTACGCGTAAACGAATTTGTATGCTTCAATAAGTCCAAAAATGATTGAAGCGCCAATGGCTGATAATCGGATTGATAATAGCAGACGGCCGCAGTCCAATACGCGGCGCTGCTGTTGTCAATCCGAAAGCATTTTAAATTCGGATAATCTTTTTGAATCTTCCGCACATACAGTTCCGGCAAAAATGTAATTCCCATCCCTCCGCTTACACAGTCCAGAGCGCTGGGAAAACCGTAAACAGATACAACGGTCGGAGCATGAATTCCTGCCCTCTCCAGCACAAAATCCGAGATATGACGGATCCGCTGGTTCCTGCTGAATCGGACAAACGGAATATCCGATATTTTTTTCAAATCCAATAAAGGAAAATCTTCCCCATTCTCCGCGCCGCCGTCCGCCTCCAGATGAAACATTTCATGGGCTACCACACAAAATCTTTCTTTCAGAACCGGCACACAAACGACCTTTTTGGATTCAATTAATTTCTGTTCGGGATATTCATCCGGATACTGATGAATCAATATGGCATCCACATCACCGTCAATCAAAAGTCTTGCCAGCTCCTGGGTATTCTTTTCTACTAACTGCACCTCCACCTTGGGATAGAGATGATTATATTCCGGCAGAATCTGTGTCAGAATCAAAATGGTATTGTACCAGCTGGCTCCAATGGTCAAATGACCGCCTGCATGATTTCGGTTTGATAATTCCTGTGAAAAACGATCCCACAATTCCAATGTCCGGCAGGCCACCTGATAATATAATTCTCCGCTGTCCGTCAGCATCATTCCCGTATTCGTGCGGTGAAATAAAGAACACCCCAAAGACTTCTCGATCCTCTGGACGCACTGCGTCAGCGACGGCTGGGCAATATGTAATTTTTCAGCCGCCCGCGTTATATTTCTTTCTTCCGCAATCGTTTTTACATAAAGAAGTTCCTTTTCATTCATAACCTTACCCCTTTACCCATACGAAACAAACGTCTTTCTCCGAATTCTATTCTGAGTGCAATTAAGTTTTTCGCTCTCAAACACAAAAAGGCAGGAGTTTTTCCGTCTCCTCCCTGTCAGCCAGCCCTTCGGAAAAGGCGGACGCGGAGCCTGCGCAGATTCCTGTGCGAAACGCTTTCTCATAGTCTCCGCTTCCCAGATAACCGGCCAGAAAGCCGGCCACCATGGAATCCCCGGCTCCTACGGAATTGCGCACCCTTCCTTTTGGCGCTTCCGCCTGAAAGATTCGTCCGTCCTCAGCCACTAAAACCGCGCCTTCTCCGGCCATGGAGACCAGCACATTGACGGCTCCCGTTTCCTGCAGCCTGCAGGCATAAGGCACCGCTTCCTCCCGAGTCCGAATGGTCACGCCGTAAATCTCACTCAGCTCATAACTGTTGGGCTTTACCAGAAACGGATGGTATTCCAGAACATCGGTCAGCAAAGATCCGGAGGCGTCCACAATAATTCTGAGTCTCTTTCCGGACAGATGTTTCATAATATCCCGGTATGTAGTCGGGGGCAGATTTGCGGGAACCGCTCCCGCCAGCACCAGGATATCTCCGTCTGAAAGCCTGTCAAGCTTCCTGTACAATTCCCGCATATCTTCATGGGAAATCTCCGGTCCCATGCCGTTAATTTCCGTCTCTTCCTCCGAACGCACCTTTACATTGATGCGGGAAAGGCCTTTCTCCGCCTGAATGAAGGACGCGTTGATCCCGCGCTCCTCAAGGAGCCGGACGATCTCCTTTCCTGTGAATCCGGCCGTAAATCCCAGAGCAATACTCTCATATCCCAGATTCTTAAGAACCAGGGATACGTTAATCCCCTTGCCGCCGGGATTCAAAATTTCCTTTGTCGTACGGTTGATCCCGCCGGGGCGGAAATGGTCCGTCCATGCGATATAATCCAGGGACGGATTCAATGTCACAGTGTAGATCATGGAATTTATCCTCTATGCAAGTTCATCGAAAAGCAAAAGATCATCCCGGCCTGCCGCCAGTTCTTTGAGTTCCACAGTAAACCCCGCGGCGCTGAAAAGCACATACCATACATTCCGCCGTTCTCTGCGCCACGGGACAGACCCCGCTTTTTTCTCCAGATTCCTGAAAACATCCATGTCAACCGGATTCTGCCAGAACTTGCATTCACCCAGAATCAGATTATTTCCCTCCGGGTCAACGGCCGCAATGTCGATCTCGTTTTTATTATCCCACCAGCGTCCGATCCTGGTAAAATGGAACGGCCAACAGCCGGCGACATTCAGTTCCCACATTCTTTCCCGGCAGACATCCTCGTACACAAAAGCGGTATGTCCGCGCGTCAATCCCTTTTGGATTTTATCCATTACGATTTCTTCATTTCCGCTTTCGAGAAAACCCATGTTCGGATAAAGAAAGGCAAACCAGAAACGGATATAATTGTCCGTGATCCTGTAAAGCCCTTTTTTACTTTTATCCGGCTGTTCTTCGGTCACAGGCACCTCTCGCGTAAGGATATCCAGATCCATCAAAGTCTTTAAGTACTTGGTAAGACCGGTGGCTTTCACCTCCAACACGGAGGAAATGGCGGAAAGCTTACTGTTTCCGGCCGCAATGGCACGGATGATAGAGAAATAGCTGCCGACCTCAGAAACCTCCTGCTGAAGGAGGAACCGCGGTTCCTGATACAGGTACCCGGACCGGTTAAGAATATTGCGGCGGATGGCGTCATAGATATTCCCGCCTTCCGAGAAAAGTTCAATATATTTTGGCACGCCGCCGGTAACCGAATACATTTCAATCAGCTCCCGGCGGCTTTTATTCGGAAAAAATTCGTGATAATACCGAAACGGAATCTGTTTCAGGCGAATTTGAGCTGTTCTCCGCCCGTACAATGGACTGTGGTAAGACAGCGTCTGAGATTCCATCATGGAAACCAGGGATCCGCACAGGATGACCATCACGGACCGGCCCTTCAGCTGCTCTTCCCAGATGCGCTGAAACACGGAGGGAAACGCGGGATTGGCTCTGCCGATATACTGGAATTCATCCATCACAATGACAGGTTTTATACTTCAAATTATTATAATTTCAAGTATAAAAATATAATATCAGGAAATCGTGTGCCGTCAATCGCTTTTACTTACGCTTCATCAATGGCTTTTCCGATATCATGCCTCATGTATTTGTTGTCGAACTGGATCCACTCTGTCGCCTCATACGCGTTGGCCCGGGCCTCCTTCAGGCTGCCGCCCAGGGCCGTCACCCCCAGAACCCGGCCGCCGTTGGTAACGATATTGCCTTGATCGTCAAATTTGCTTCCGGCGTGGAACACATAGTACCCGTCCCGTCCCTCAAAATTCTCCAGGCCGGAGATGACGAAGCCCTTCTCATAGTGCTCCGGATAGCCGGCGCTGGCCAGCACCACGCACACTGCCGCATTGTCCTCAAACTCCAGCTGGATCTGATCCAGAGTGCCGTCGATACAGGCCTCAAACACATCAATGATATCGTTCTTCATCCGAGGCAGCACCACCTGGGTTTCCGGATCCCCGAACCGGGCGTTGTACTCCAGCACCTTGGGGCCGTCCGCCGTCAGCATCAGACCGAAGAAGATCACTCCCTTAAACTCCCTGCCCTCCGCTCTCATGGCGTCCACCGTGGGCTGGAAAATATGCTCCATGCAGCACCGGCCGATCTCTTCCGTATAGAAGGGGCTGGGAGAAAAGGTACCCATGCCGCCGGTATTCAGACCCTGGTCTCCGTCCTTGGCCCGCTTGTGATCCTGGGCGGAGGTCATAACCCGGATGGTCTTTCCGTCCACAAAGGACAGCACCGACACTTCTCTTCCGGTCATAAACTGTTCCACTACAATCCGGTCCCCGGCGGAGCCGAACTGTTTGTCCAGCATCAGGGTCTTCACGCCCTCCTTGGCCTCTTCCCGGTCCATGCAGATCAGAACGCCCTTTCCCAGAGCCAGTCCGTCTGCTTTCAGAACAATGGGCATGGGGGCCGTCTCAAGATATGCAAGGGCCGCTTCCGGCGTGTCGAAGGTCTTATAGGCCGCCGTGGGAATGCCGTATTTCTTCATCAGATCCTTGGAAAATGCCTTGGAGCCTTCCAGAATGGCCGCGTTTTTCCGGGGACCGAAGGCCCGGATCCCGGCCGCTTCCATGGCATCCACCGCTCCGGCCGCCAGCGGATCGTCCGGCGCCACTACCACCAGATCGATCTCATTGGCTTTGGCAAACTCCACCTGTTTCTCAAAATCCATGACTCCGATATTCACACACTCGGCCAGGGCCGCGATCCCCGCGTTGCCCGGCGCGCAGTAAATCTTATCCACTTTCGGACTCTGGGCTGCCTTCCACACAATGGCGTGCTCCCGGCCGCCTCCTCCGATAATCAGAACCTTCATTTTCCATATCCTCCTTCTGTTCGATGTTGTGGTCAAACGATATTTTGACTCCAATGACATGCGTTTGCTCCGCGCTTTTCGCTCCCGCAATTTTTTACGCGAATCGGTCTTTCTGTGAATTCCCTCACGGACCTTTTGAGACGCCGGTCCTTAATAAGCGGTGCCTCGCGAGAGGTGCCGCGAATTTAGGACCGCTGCGTCGAAACAGAGCGCAAGCATGTCCGGCAGGGAATCACAGAAAGACCGATTCTCCATAATGAATCAGATCTCTCCGTTGGCAATCATATGGATCGCCTGGGGCAGGATTACCCACTCGGCCTGTTCCATCACCCGCTGCTGCAGCACCTTGGGCGTGTCTCCCGGCAGCACCTCCACCGCCTTCTGCAGGATAATGGGGCCGGAATCCATGCCCTCGTCCACAAAATGAACGGTAGCCCCGGTGATCTTCACACCTCGGGCCAGCGCCGCCTCATGAACCTTCAGCCCGTAGTAGCCCACGCCGCAGAAGGAAGGAATCAGGGACGGATGGATGTTGATGATCCGATTGCGGTATTTCTGAATCATGGCCGGCGGTATGGTCACAAGGAAACCGGCCAGCACGATCAGATCCAGACCGTATCCGTCGATGGCAGCAAGCAGGGCCTCGTTGTAGGAATCCCGGCTCTCAAAGGTCTTAGGCGACAGGCACACCGCCGGAATCCCGTGATTTTTCGCCCGCTCCAGGGCGTAGGCCCCCGCGTTGTTGCTGATCACCACGTCAACCCGGGCATTGGTGATCCTGCCGCTGTCAATGGCGTCCAGGATCGCCTGCAGATTGGTGCCGCCTCCGGACACCAGCACGCCGATTTTTAACATAAGGTCACTCCCTTTTCCCCTTCTTCAATGGAACCGATGACATAAGGAGTTTCGCCGGCCGCCTTCATGGCCTCCATGGTCTTTTCCGCGTCGGCCGGGTCTACGGCTACGATCATGCCGATTCCCATATTGTAGGTATTGTACATCATTTTCTCTTCAATATCGCCTTTTTCCGCCAGAAGCTTAAAAATGGGCGGAACCGGATAGCTGTCCTTTCGGATCACCGCGCGAGTGCCGTCCCGAAGCATCCGGGGCACATTTTCATAAAAACCGCCTCCGGTAATATGGCTGCAGGCCTTCACCCGCACGCCGGCCTTTTTCACATTCTTTAAAGCTTTTACATAAATCTTTGTGGGGGCCAGAAGGGTATCCCCCAGGGTTCCTCCCAGCTCTTCATAATAGGTTCCCAGGCCTTCCGCCGTCAGTTCCTTCTCAAACACCTTGCGGACCAGGGAAAATCCGTTGCTGTGAACGCCGGAAGAAGCCATACCGATCAGCACATCCCCTGCCTTCAGAGTGCTTCCGTCAATGAGTTCCTTCTGCTCCACCACGCCAACGGTAAATCCGGCAAGATCGTACTCATCTTCCGGCATCATGCCCGGATGCTCCGCCGTTTCGCCCCCTACCAGGGCCGCTTCCGCCTGCTTGCAGCCTTCCGCCACGCCGCTTACGATGGCCGCGATCTTCTCCGGCACATTCTTGCCGCAGGCAATATAATCCAGGAAAAACAGGGGCTCGCCGCCGGCACAGGCCACGTCATTGACACACATGGCCACACAGTCGATACCGATGGTATCATGCCTGTCCATGATCATCGCCAGCTTCAGCTTCGTCCCCACTCCGTCGGTTCCCGAAAGGAGTACCGGATGCTCCATGTCCTTGATGGCCTCCAGGGAAAACGCTCCGGAAAATCCGCCGATGCCCCCCAGCACCTCAGGTCTCATGGTCTCCATCACATGCTTTTTCATCAGTTCCACAGAACGGTATCCTGCCTCGATATCCACTCCTGCTTTCTTATAATCCATACTGTCTCCTCCGTTATATTAAGTGATTCTTTTCCCAGCTATTATTTTCTCAGTTATAATTTTCCTGACATCCTATTTCCTCCGCACCTTTCCCCGCCATACAGCAGACGCGATCCGGACAATCAAACTCTGTATTTCTCCACAATGTCCGTCATTTTCTTCCACTTCCGCTCCATATCCGCCGCCAGGGCGAACTGCGTGCGGGCCCTCACCAGATTATGTTCCGGATAGTCTGTATGAAAATAAACGCTGCCCTCCAGATAATCGGTCAGGAAACGGATGCCGCATTCCATAGTCATCAATTTAGCGCCCATGGGCAGCATGCGGATTTCCGTATCGGTCAGACTTCCCTGACACCCTTCCAGAAATCCTCTCACAAACATTTCATACAGTTCCAGAGAAAGCGACACCCGGCTTACATCCTTCTCATCTTCCATCGCCGTGTTGGCGCCGAAGCGGATGGCGTCTCCGAAATCAAAGACGGAAAGTCCCGGCATGATCGTGTCCAGGTCGAGAACGCACAGGACATCTCCTGTCCTGGCGTCAAACATGATATTATTCAGTTTCGTATCGTTGTGAGTCACGCGAAGGGGCAGTTCTCCCTTTGCCAGCATATCCACGGCGATGTGACATTCCTTTTCCCTGGCTTTTACAAAGTCCAGCTCACCCAAAACCTGCTTCCCGTAACCGCATGCGTCCGCGGAAACCGCCTTCTTCAGGGCCGTAAGACGGCTGGGCGTGTCATGAAAATGAGGAATGGTTTCCACCAGTGTCTCTGCGGGATAGTCCGCCAGCATCCGCTGAAAATGGCCGAAAGCCTTGCCGCTGAGATAAAAATCTTCCGGTTTTTCCACCTGCTCGTAACAGACGGCGTCCTCAATAAAAAGAACCATCCGCCAGCACTGTCCGTCCCGGTCAAAATGATGCTTTCGGCCGTCCTTCGCCGGAATCAGATTCAGGGTCTCCCGATTGGGATCTCCCCCCTGAGCGATGATCTTCTCCCGCAGGAACGCCGTAATTTTCTCCACATTGCCGTTCACGGCATCCAGATTATGGAATACCTCGTGATTAATCTGCTGAAGCACATATCTGGGATAGCCTTCCGCGCACTCTACCAGATAGGTTTTATTGATGTGTCCATTGCCGAAGGGTCTGCAGGATATGACGACGCCTTCCGGCAAATAAGCATTAAGCACTTCCTGAATCCGCTCGCTGCCATTATCCCCCATGGAAGTCCTCCTTCACGTAACCATCCTCTCCCGGATACAAAGTCCTGCCGGTCCGCAGGCCGCCGCTGAACCCGGCAGCTATTTTTTCATCTGGGCCAGGTATTCTTTGTATCCGATCCGATCCAGCTTCTCCGCCTTGGCCGCCACATCATTTTTCAGCGATTCGGAATAGGCCTTCAGCCGCCCCAGAAGCTCCTCATCAGAAACCGCCAGGATCTTCGCCGCCAGAATGCCGGCGTTAGTTCCGCCATTGATCGCCACCGTGGCTACCGGGATGCCGGAAGGCATCTGTACGATGGAATAGAGGGAATCCACGCCTCCCAGATCGGAGGTCTTCATGGGAATCCCGATGACCGGCATGGGGAACAGCGCCGCGCACATGCCGGGCAGATGAGCCGCTTTTCCCGCTCCCGCGATCACTACCTTAACGCCCTTTTCCTCCAGGGATTTCGCGTAATTGAAAAAAATGTCCGGCTCCCTGTGGGCGGAAATGACGGTCATCTCAAAATCCACTCCCAGTTTCGTGAGGACATCCGCCGCCTGCGCCATGACGGGCATATCTGAGTCGCTGCCCATGACAATTCCGACTTTTGCCATTATAACCTCTCCTTTTGTCTGCAGAAAATGTTCCATATGATTCATGAAAGGCGCCGGACCGGCCGATACCTCTGCGGTACCGCCGGTTCCCCAGCGCCTTTTTATCATAACATTTCAGTGATTTTCAGGCAACCTTTTTTTGGCCTGTTCACTACTTTTCTTCTTTTTAGTTTTCCTCCTTTTCGTATCCGTACAGAAGCATGCCGCTGAAACGGTTCAGCTGTTCTCCTTCCGCTCCAGAATCTCCATAAACTCCTGGCCGGTGATGGTCTCCTTCTCATAGAGATACTTGCTGATCTCATCCAGCTTTCGCCGATTGTCGGAAAGAAGCTGACGCGCTTTGGCATGCTGGGCCTTCACGACCTCCACCACTTTCGCGTCAATGGCAGCCGCCGTGGTCTCGCTGCAGGCCAGGCTGGAATCTCCGCCCAGATAGGCGTTCTGAACCGTCTCCAAAGCCACCATATCAAAATCTTCGCTCATGCCGTAGCGGGTCACCATAGCCCTTGCCAGCTTGGTGGCCTGCTCGATATCATTGCTGGCTCCGGTAGTGACGGAACCGAAGATCAGTTCCTCAGCCGCCCGGCCTCCGGTGAAGGTGGCGATCTTATTCAGCAGCTCTTCTTTGCTCATAAGGGCGTGATCTCCCTCCTCCACCTGCATGGTAAAGCCCAGGGCTCCCGACGTCCGGGGTACGATGGTGATCTTCTGCACCGGCGCGGAATGGCTCTGAAGCGCAGCCACAAGGGCGTGTCCCACTTCATGGTAAGCCACAATACATTTTTCCTTCTCGCTGAGAATGGCGTTCTTTTTCTGAGCGCCTGCCAGAATGGTATCCACCGCCTCCTGAAGATCCGGCTGGGTCACACGGCTGCGGCCATTGCGCACGGCTCCCAGGGCTGCCTCGTTGACGATATTGGCCAGCTCCGCTCCCGACGCTCCTGGAGTCATTCGGGCTACCACGTTGAAATCACAATCCGAATCCAGCTTCACCTTCTGTCCGTGAAGCCGAAGGATCGCCTCTCTCCCCTTCAGATCCGGCAGCTCTACAGGTACACGGCGGTCGAACCGGCCCGGACGAAGAAGAGCCGGGTCAAGGCTTTCCGGACGGTTGGTGGCGGCCAGGATTACCACTCCCTTGGTGGCGTCAAAGCCGTCCATCTCCGTCAGCAGCTGGTTCAGGGTCTGCTCCCGCTCATCGTTGCCGCCCATGCCGCTTCCGCTGTCGCGCTTCTTTCCGATGGTATCGATCTCATCGATAAATACGATACAGGGTGCCTTCTCTCCGGCCTGCTTAAACAGGTCCCGGACCTTGCTGGCGCCCATTCCCACAAACATCTCCACGAACTCACTGCCTGCGATGCTGAAGAAGGGAACCTCCGCCTCTCCGGCCACGGCTCTGGCAAGAAGGGTCTTTCCGGTTCCGGGAGGCCCTACCAGAAGCGCTCCTTTCGGCATCTTGGCGCCAATCTCCTCATATTTCTTCGGGTCGTGGAGGAAACTCACAATCTCCTTCAGGCTTTCCTTGGCCTCGTCCTGTCCCGCCACATCGCTGAATTTGATCCCGGTCTTGTCGTCCATCACGTACTGCCGGGCTCCGGATTTGCCTCCGAACATCATGGCGTTCATTCCGCCTCCCGCGCCGGTCATGCGGTTAATCCTGCGGCTGAACCAGGTAGCCAGAAGGATCAGGGGCAGGAATGGCAGGATCCAGTTGGTGAGAAGATACTCCAGCACGCCCTGTTTCTTATATACCCGCCCGAAGCTGACGCCGGCATCCTCCAGACGCTGGACGATGGCGTAATCCTGGGGAATGGAATTGGTCTGATAAAGCTTTTCTTCCTTATCGATAAAATAAATCTGCTCGTCCTCCAGCTGAACCGTGGCCAGCTTGCCTTCCTCCAGCATGTTGATAAAGGTTCCGTAGTCCACATTCTGAATCTGGGACTCCAAAAGCGCCGGGAAAAGGAACAGGTTCAGCAAAAGCATGATCAAAATGACAATGGTATAGGAGACGAGAAACGGCTTTCGCTGTTTGCGGTTCTCCTGATTGGGATCGGTCTGATTCATGTAAATTCCCTCCTTCGTCGGTTAGATATGTTATCTCCGTATTTCCATTTATCATACAACGATGGCTGTTTTATGTCAATCTTCCTCTGCTTTTTACAGTTTTCGGAAATTCAAGTCAGCTTTCTAAAAACTCCCTCGTGACCTCCGCCACATCCCGGTGGCGGATCGCGCGGGGCTCAAAATGGATCAGGGAGTACACCAGCTGCATGACGGCCCCTGCCCCGAAAGTACTGATCAGGGTGCCGATTCCCACCGGTCCTCCCAGCAGCCAGCCGGCCAAAAGCACAGCCGCCCATAACAGAATCTCAACCACGCCGATCGGGATTCCCGGCAGACGCTTTCCAAGCCCCACTAACAGCGAATCTCTCGGCCCGCAGCACTGGGCCGCCTGCATATAGATCCACATGCCCAGGGCCATAAAGACAAAGCCGATCAGCATAACCGCGATTCCCAGCCATATATTATGATTTTCCGGCAGCGGGTCGATACTGTTATACGCCTGCACCAGATTTCCGGTCAGCAGCGCGTCGATGATGGTCCCGTATCCGATCCGCTCATGAAGCAGCAGATCGACGACAAGGATAACTAATGCGATCACGGTCATGGCAAGACCGTAATTTAACGGCGTATGGTAAGAAAGCCCCATTCCCAGGCAGTCCCAGGGCGCAAGGCCGATATTGGCATAGATGGTCAAATGTACTCCGAAAGCAAAGACAGCCAGTCCCGCCGCGATTCGGCACCACTGAAGAATAATCTTTTTTCTTCCCAATCTCTCACCTTCTGTCATTTTTCATAAAATCATATCACAGGCGCTCCCCGCGCGCAATATTTTACACACAAATTTTGCAGGCGGCTTCGTACAGTTTTGCAGGCAAAAAGGCTGCCGGGACCGGATTTGTCCCGATTACCCACACTAACCGGAAATCCGTTTTACAGCAGCCTCTTCTTTCTTATTTTAATTCGGCAGACGCCGCGATACGGCGGATTCGGCCATTACTCCTCATAGGCTACGGCCTTGTCGAACAGCTCTTCCACTTCCTTCTCCGGCTCCTCGGTGACCAGAGAGACAACCACAGCCACGATCAGGCTTGCGGCAAAACCGGGGATGATCTCATAGATTCCGGTGGAGGCAAGGAATGCCAGCCAGCCCATATCTACCAGGGCTCCTACCAGGATTCCGGCCACAGCGCCCTTGAAGTTAAACCGGCGCCAGAACAGGCTCAGCATGATAGCCGGACCGAAGGCGGCGCCGAAGACGCCCCAGGCGTTGGACACCAGATCCATGATGGAGCCGGCGTTGGGATTGGAAGCCAGAAGCAGAGCCAGGACGGCAATCGCCAGAACCACCAGGCGGCCTGCCCACAGCATTTCCTTATCGGAAGCCTTGTTCTTGCGGAAAACCGGCTTATACACATCGCTTGCGAAGGCGCTGGCCGCGGAAAGCAGCTGGCTGTCCGCCGTACTCATGGAAGCCGCCAGCACAGCGGAAAGCAGGATTCCGGAGATCAGTCCCGGGAAGATCCGGCGCACCATCTCGATGAACACCAGGGAATTGGCGTTGATATTCTCGTCAAAGCCCAGGAACATACGCCCTACAATACCGATGATGGCGGAGAAGATCACGATGATCACCGTCCAGGTGATACCGATCTTCGCCGACTTCTTCAAATCCTTCTGGGATTTCAGGGACATGAACCGGATGATGATATGGGGCATTCCGAAATATCCCAGGCCCCAGCCCAGCCCGGAAGCGATGTCCTTCCAGTTGGCGAATGCGTTCCAGTAGCCTTCCGGCATCTCCCCTACTGTGGAGAAGTCCAGAGCGGCAGCCGCGAAAATGGGGGCGATCAGCATGGCGCCCAGCATGAGCATTCCCTGGAAGAAATCCGTCCAGCACACAGCGGAGAAACCGCCCAGGAAAGTATAGCCGATGATGATGACGGCAGCCAGATACATGGCAGCGGTAGCGTCGATGCCGATTACCGTGTTAAACAGGGTTCCGCAGGCCTTGATGCTGGAAGCCGCGTAGATGGTGTAGGCCACCAGAAATACCACTGCGCAGAGAATCTGCAGAGCCTTGGATTTGGATAAAAAACGGTTGGTCAGGTACTGGGGAATGGTGATGGAATCGTTGGCTACGATGGAAAACCGGCGAAGCCTTGGCGCTTCGTAGATCCAGCTTAAGGTGTAGCCGATGGCCAGGCCCACGGGAATCCACACCTGCCCCAGACCCAGGGCATAAATGGATGCGGGAAGTCCCATCAGTACCCAGGCGCTCATGTCCGAAGCGCCCGCGGAAAGGGCCGTCACCCAGGGACCCATCTGACGTCCGCCCAGGAAATAGGTCTTCTCGCCGCCGGTCCGGTTCTTCACGAAGAACCAGACGCCGATGCCCAGCATGAAACAAAGATATACGATAAAAACAATTACTTCTGAAATTCTCATTAAAAATCCTCCCTGCCTTCTTGAAAATTCACGGGTTTTAATATATCATAGGAGTCAGAATTACAAAAGCGAATATTTCTCATGATTTGCATGAGAAATTGTCATGTATTCATCCCGATATCACGTCAGGATACCGGAAAAGGCGACTGCAGACGACTGCGCGGCACGCTCCCGGCCGTTCCGGCAAGAAGGCTTCACCCGGGAAAAACTGACACTGCGGACAGAGATCCGTCTGAGAAAGGAAACGAGCGCATGGACATTAACATTCAGAAATACATGGCCTTTATCACTACAGCGGAATACGGCAGCTTTACCAAAGCCGCCGAGATCCTCAATTATTCCCAGTCCGGCGTCAGCCGCATGATCCACGACCTGGAGGCCGAATGGAACGTGTCCCTTCTGGAGCGGGGCCGGGCCGGCGTCCGTCTCACCTCCGACGGCACCCAGCTTCTTCCCTACGCCAGAAAAGTCTGCGACGAATACCGGAACCTGCAGCTGCAGGTAGACGAGATGAACGGCCTCCAGTCCGGACTGATCCGCATCGGCACTTTTTCCAGCGCCGCCACCCACTGGATTCCCAATATCATTGAAAAATTCCGCAGGCAGTATCCCCGCATTACCTACGAACTTCTCATCGGAGATTACGCGGAGATTGCCAACTGGATCATGGAAGGACGGGTGGACTGCGGTTTTCTGCGGCTTCCCACCGCCGCTCCCCTGGATGTTACATTTTTGGAAAACGACCGCCTCCTGGTGATCCTTCCGGAAAACCACCCGCTGGCCGGCTGCGACGTCTTTCCCCTGGAACAGCTGAAAGAGGAATCCTTTATCCTCCAGGGCAAAGGCCTGAAAGCGGAGGCGGAAGATTTCTTCGAGACCTACGATATTCATCCCAGGGTTTACTGTACCACCTGGGACGACTACGCCATCATGTCTCTGGTAGAACGGGGGGCGGGCATCAGCCTTCTGCCGGAACTGATCCTGCGCCGGGTGCCCTACCAGATCGTGGTGAAGGAGCTGAACGTCTCTGTCCGTAGAGATATCGGTTTCGCCGTCCGGGACCAGAAAACCGCCTCACTGGCCGTGAAGCGGTTCATGGAATATCTCAAATACCGTTAACCGTATCCATATCCGGAGCCGCAGCCCCTTACGGCTTCTCATAATCGCGATAGCTTCTCATGCATGCCTTCCGCAGGCTTCCCAAAACGTCGCTTAAGGCTCCGTCAATGCCGAAGGATTTGTCTTTGATGTCATCGGTGATATAAACCTCTCCGAGATTGACAGTCACATAGGCGGCCTGGGGTTCCCGCGTCACCAGCCGCATGATGGGCGCTTTGATCAGCTGATTGCGCCAGCCGATGCCCAGCTCCAGCACCGCCAGCTTCTTTCCGTGATATCGGTCGAGAAACATATTGTACCGCTGCCTGGCGCCGGTGTCTTCGATAAATCCGGGTCCTGCGGCGATGTGGACAGCCATTGGCCCGCCGCAATGCGGGCAGCGGGGTATCAGTTCGGATGGGATGCGGCCATCCTGCTCCGCCGCGGCCATTTCTTTAACGGAATCCAGAATGGGATACAGCATTTCGTCATCCGCGAACAGATTCAGTCCCTCCGTGATGGACAGGCCGTTGCTGGCTCCGATCAGGACAGCGTCCGCATCATTTAATTTCTCCGCGATCCGGTTCCAATCAGTCATAGCTGTTTACCCCTCCCTTTTCCATGGCGTTTCGCGCGTCCCGCAATACCCGGGCGATATCCTCCACGATCACCATGCCTCTGTCCTCGATCTGTTTCGGCAGAAAATCATACCGGTCATTTACGGCAATATAGCGCGCCTTGGGATAAGCCAGCGTTAAGTTCCAGAATGGTTCCTGGATAAACATGGGAGTCAGACGGCCGACGCCCAATTCCAGAAACAGAATGCTTCTGTCCTTATGCTCCAGAAGGTAGCGGGAAATCTTATCGTACTGGTGCTCATACTTTTTCCCCTGCAGGAAGTTGCCGTACCCACGCACCCAGGGAAAGGCTTCCCCTCCGCAGTGGGGACAGCGGGGGATCATATCGCCAGGGACGGCGGTTCCGTCTCCCATGGCGCTTATCATTTCCCGCACCGGCTCTACCGCGTCCCAGGTATCGTCCGTGCAGCAGGCCGCGCACTGGAAAAATCGGTGGTCTCCCTGGATCTCGGCCATTTTATCTTCCGGATAGAGTTTGACAAACTGGGTATCCTGATTGGTGGTTAGGATAAAGAAATCTTTGCCCCTCAGCAGCGCGTCCAGATCCTGATACGGTTCGCGAATGGGAGCCGTCTGGGTCGTGTAGAGAAATGTGGCCAGATACCCCCAATACTCTTCCCGTGACGCCCATCGGTGCATCATACCGTCAAACGCGCCCTTAAAGTGGTATTTCTCCGCGTATTTTCCGAAATGTTTCCGACCTATTGATGTTATTTTTTTATTTACAGCAAAACGATTATACCACTCCCTTGCGTTTTTGTTAACTTGCTGTTATAATAAAATTAACATCAAAAAGGAGGAACCGGACTGATATGAAATATCCGACAAAACTCAGCGATGCGATTCATGTACTGGCATTTCTTTCCCTGCATCCGGGCGCGGCTCTCACAAGTGACCGGATCGCGGAGAGTGTAAAGACCAATCCCGCCTACATCCGGCAGCTGATGTCGGCCCTGCGAAAGGCCGGCCTGCTGGTCAGCGTAAAGGGCCACCCCCGGCCTGCTCTTGCCAGGGAACCCGATGACATCTCCCTGTTAGACGTATACCGGGCTATCGAGGGGAACAACCCTATCCTGCACCAGGATACCCACACGAATCCCGACTGCGGCGTGGGCGTGAATATCCAGCTGGCCCTGCGGGACTATTACGACGAGATACAGAAAGCTGCGGAGGACCGTATGAACGCCATCACTTTGCAGAATATCATAGATACCTGCAGCGAACTCTCCTGTCATAACTAATGGGGGGCAAAACTTCCTTACTGGCACACGCCGTCATTCCTGCTGCATCCGTTCTCTTAATTCTGTCAGGGCTTCTTTGAAATATCTGGAAGTGGCAGAAGGATTGCCCCGCAGCAGGCTGCGGCTGTATCCGCTCATGGCAGCCTGAGCCTGGCCAGCGCGCTCTCTCAGCGCAGCCAGACGCTTCTTTAAGCTGTCCATCTCCTCCTGATACTGGGCAAGCCTTCCACGAATCTCTTCCATCCGCTCAACCGAAGCTTCCAGCCTGTCTACCGCCGTCCGTATACGGAAGGCCACGGCATCCCTGCGCTCCTTTTGGTCCTCCTGGGCATAAGCCAGGATCGCGTCCGCCCGGTGCTGCATGATCTCCAGCTTCTGGCGGATTTCTTCCATATTGACCAGCATATCCCTCACTTCCAGAGCTGCCTTTACAGATAAAGTTCCGTCTATGGCAAACAAAAATGTGACTACATGGCTGAGGATGGACGCCACCTGGTAAGGCAGCGCCAGCACAACGCTTTCAATCGGTTTGTGAATCACATAAACCATGAGCAGCGTCAATCCTCCCCACGCCAGAGTGGAGGACAGGCAAATCTGCCCCTGAAAATTGAATTTCTGGCTGCTGTAATCCCAGTACCGGACCTTGAACAGCCGTTCCATGGTCACGCCGGTCACGTATTCCAGGGCCGTTGCGGCAATACAGCCGGCAAGATACACCAACACGGCGTTCTGCTCCACCGGAATGGACACAAAAAGCATAAGAACCGCTCCGCTTCCGTACAGAGGAAGCATAGGTCCCCGCAGGAATCCCCGGTTCACCGGATGCCTCTTCTTAAGAGACACATAAGTGCTCTCGAATATCCATCCGCAAAAACTGTAGATATAAAAGAACAGCAGCCAATCAGTCGTATCGTAGGTGAAAATCGCATGATTCATCAGGATTTCTCCTCCTTATCACAATAATTGCTCCAATTCGTTCCGTCATATTTTATTAATGCGTTGCTGATCCGAATATTTCATACTACAAGCAGCCTCTCCTTCATAATTCTATCATAAAAATCACTTTCCATATTTATCTCATGAATTTCAAACACATCTACATTCTTATTCATTACTTCCCGCAGTTCTTCCGCAAACGCGAAAATCATCGTAAGTTTAAATCTTACACCGCCATATACCAGAAAATCTAAATCACTATCCGCATTGGCCTCTCCTCTTGCATAAGAACCAAATAAATAGACATTCTGAACCTGATACTTCTCAGCAATCGGTTTCACAAAGCTCACGATGTTTTCCATTGATAATATTTTGGTATTCATGGCATGACCTCCTTTCTGTTATGATATCCATTTATATTTATACTCGAAATAATAACATCTTTCAATCATGAATATTTTTCCAGGATTTCTCCTATAATCGTTCTTTAATGAATTTACTTACAGTATTACGGTTCACTCTGTAAATATTCGCGATTTCACATATGGATACCCCTTGTGATCGTAATTCACGAATAATTTCTTCCTTACCTGACAACTTTACTTTATCTGACTTTCTGCCTATCGGCCGTCCCAAAACAACCCCTTCTGCCCTTTTTCTGGCAAGAGCCTCCTTCGTACGCTGACTGATCAGATTCCTTTCTATTTCAGCTGACAAACCAAACGCAAATGCCAACACTTTACTTTGAATGTCATCTCCTAAACGATAACCATCTTTGATTGTCCACACCCGACACTCCTTCGTCATGCATTGATTCAAAATCTCCATAATCATGAACAAATTACGCCCTAAACGCGAAAGTTCTGAGCAGATAATAATATCATTCTTTTTTGCTTTTCCCAATAATTTGCCCAATTTTCTCTTGTCATAAGCCTTCGTACCGCTAATCGTCTCCTCTATCCATCCATCTATTTTTATTCCTTCTCTTTCACAAAAACGATTAATTTCAAATCTTTGATTTTCTACTGTCTGCTTATCACTGCTTACTCGCACATATCCATATACCATATTCACACGCTCCTTAATCTTTTGGTCTTTTATTAAGGATAACAGAATGGTAATAAATAATGAGCGTTTTTGTTGAACAAAACAGTTCTATATGTAAATTTACTGGAACGAGCAGCTGGGTTATTTTGTCTTCATTGGAGCAAAGTATCAAGGCTAAAATTGAGGCTGTCGGTGTCCCGCTTCGTGAATGGGATATTAACATTTATCGTGGTGTACTTACTGGTTTTAACGATGCATTTATAATCAGTGGTACAAAAAAGGATGAACTCATTGCCGCCGATCCCAAGTCCGCTGAAATTATCCGACCGATATTGCGAGGCAGAGATATTAAACGGTACGAATATACTTTTGCCGATTTATGGCTGATTGCAACACATAATGGGATTAAGGGAAAAAACATCCCTCCTGTTAATGTAAATGAGTATCCTGCAATCAAGGCCCATTTAGATAAATATTATCCTCAACTTGCTAAACGTGCTGATAAGGGTGATACTCCATATAATTTAAGAAACTGTGTTTATATGGACGATTTTTCTAAGCCTAAAATTATGTATAATGATATCTGTCAACGTTTATCATTTTGCTTAGTTCCTGAAAACGTGGTCTGTGCTAATACTGTGTATTTTATTCGTTATAATCAACATATAAATTATTTATTAGGGTGCCTAAATTCTAATCTCATCGATTGGTATTATAGAACTCTTTCCGTTCAGCTAGGGGAAAAAGCAGTTAGGATGTTTTCTATTTATGTTTTGAATATCCCGATACCTTCCCCTTCCGATGATGTAGAAGCATTGATACATAAACTAATTGATCAACGTATAGCCAGTATAGATAATAATGAACAGTTATATATTGATCAACAAATTGAAAAGCTATTATACGATTTATATGGATTGACAACCTCAGAAATCTCTTATATTAATACACTTTACGAAAGCTCTAAATAAGAGATTTCTTCCATAGTCAGATCATATAATTCATAAATTAAGCTATCAATTTTTGCGTCAATTTCTGGAATGATTGCCCCGGCATCATCGAATAAATTATCAAATAATTTATTAAATTTATCAATGTCAACTTGTTTTGGGATTTTGATTGTATTCATGAAATCAACTCCCTTTCCGCCCGTTAGATTAGCATTTTTTAAAACGATTTTGTTAAATAGCTTAGAATTTAAATAGCAAACGAGGTATTTAAGAGATTCTCCTGTAATCAAATAGCATTTATTATTAGTATACATTTCTTCGCTAATTAGACAGGCATCCATTTGATAACCAATCTCTCGATATAATATTTTAGGCTTAGAAAAATCGTCCCAATAGCTTATGCTGTCCTGTGTCTCGAACCATTTATTGCTGGTCTTTTTTCT
>CANQRW010000057.1 GCA_947626365.1 uncultured Lachnospiraceae bacterium | reverse complement strand
GATCCGGAGCACAGCGGCATCAACCTGTTTGACGACGACTGGAAGATCTACAGCCGCAACAGCGGCATGACCGGCCACAAGGTAGGCAAGGGCGGCAAGATTGAGAATTCCATGATCACCGACGGCTGCCGCATCAACGGTTCTGTCAAGCATTCCATCCTGTTCGCAGGCGTTAAGGTAGAAGAGGGCGCGGAGGTGGAGGACGCCGTGGTTATGGGCGGTTCCATCATTCATTCCGGCGCTGTGGTGAAGCACTGTATTGTGGCAGAGAATGTAGAGATCGGGCAGGACGCTGTGGTGGGCGCCATGCCTTCCGGAGACGAGAAGGGCGTAGCTACCGTAGGCTCCGGCGTATCCATCGGAGACGGCGCCAAGATCGGCCCCAATGCCATGGTCAAGACGAATGTGAAAGGCGGTGAGGAACAATGGTAAAATCCAACGCGGATGCTCTGGGCATCCTTTTTCCCAACAGTTATGATTCCCTGATTCCTGAACTGGTAACCGAGCGCTCCATGGCGTCTATCCCCTTTGGAGGACGTTACCGCATGGTGGATTTTGTGCTTTCCAGCATGGTAAACTGCGGCATCGACAACATTTCTCTGGTGGTGCGCAGAAATTACCACTCCCTGATGGATCATCTGGGCGCCGGCCGTGAGTGGGACCTGACCCGCAAGAACGGCGGCCTGAACATCGTTCCTCCTTTCGCGGAGAAGAGCGTAAAGGTGTACAACGGCCGTGTGGAAGCGCTGGCCAGCATCCTGGAGTTCCTCCGCAGCCAGAAGGAAACCTATGTGGTCATGGCGGATACCAATATCGTAGCCAATTTCGATTTCAACGCGCTGATCGAGGCCCATGTAAAGAGCGGCGCGGATATTACCATCGTCTACACGGACGAGGAGATTCCCCAGTCCGCCAAGGAAAGCCGCGGCATAGGACAGGATCTGTATTATACCCTGGCCACTGATGAGGACGGCCGCGTCACCGACATGTATCTGAATTCTGTGGCAGACGGCGTTCAGAAGTTTGTCATGAACTACTATGTGGTGAACCGGGAGCTTCTGATTAAGCAGATCAGCGAGGCATATATCCGCGGTTACGTATATTATGAGCGTGACCTTCTTGCGCCTCACCTGGATAAGATGAATGTCCGTGCTTTCCGGTATGACGGCTATGTGGCAAGAATCAGCAATCTGAAGAGCTATTTCGATGAGAACATGAAGCTCTTAGACGACGCTAACCTGGATGCCCTGTTTGATCCCAGCCCCATCTACACCAAGATTCGTGACGACAACCCGACCCGGTACGTCGGCGACGCCAAGGCTGAGAACGTGCTGGTAGCCGACGGCTGCGTCATCGAGGGCGAGATTGAGAACAGCGTTCTGTTTCGAGGCGTTCACGTAGGCAAAGGCGCCAAGGTGAAGAACTGTGTGCTGATGCAGGATACGGAGATCGGGGAAGGCGCCAGTGTAGAGTATGTGATCACCGACAAACGTGTGACCATCGGAGCCGGCAAGGAGCTGAAAGGCGCGGATACCCATCCCATGTACATAGCCAAGAGACAGAAGGTATAAGGAAGGCGGCGCGGTCCGCGGTTATGCGCCGGATAATATGGTACAATAACGAGGAAAGTGCCGATGGCGCTTGCGGCAATCGGCATTTGACGAGTATCCCCATCGAGACGCAAGTCGAGATGGCAGAATAGAATGAAGGGGCTGTCGCAGAAATATTGCAGTGAAATTTTGAATATCCAAATATTCACTGCAGCAATTCTGGACAGCCCCGTTGCTGTCATTATGTTAGTATGCAAACAAAGCGCCGGTGACGCTCTTTTTGCATTACAGAATGGTCTCCATACCGATCTTCAGAGGTTTCAGGCCTCTGGCCTCGTAGAATTTCATGGCCGAGGGGTTGCAGCACCATACGTTGAGGGTCACGTTGTAGCAGCCGCTTTTTCTGGCGAAATCGATGACGGCATCGTAGATCTGAGTGCCGATGTGCTGTCCCCGGATATGTTCGTCTACACACAGATCGTCGATGTAGAGGGTGGAACGTTTGGTCATGGCGCCGGTGCCGTCATACCGCTCAAAGACGCAGAAGGCATAGCCCAAAACCCGGTTATTTTCATCCACTCCCACGAAGATGGGGGTCTCGTCGCTGCGGATGATGGCCCGAAGCTCTTCGTCATTATATTTCTTGCCGCCGTCGGTGAACAGATCCGGCCGGCCGTCATGATGGACGCCGCACACCTGGTAAAGCAGGCTGTTGATGCCGTCCATATCACATTCTTTCGCGCGTCTGATTTCCATAATCGTACTCCTTGTCATTTCTGAGATTTTCTGCCTGCGCCGGTACGGTCCGCGGATGCCCCGCCGGCAGACAGATTTTTAAGCTGCCAACAAGTATAGCACAGGAGAGACGGGGGGACAAGAAAATTTTTTTGCAAAACAGTGAAGCATGTAGTACAATAGGAAAAGAATTTATGTCGAAGGAAGAAATTTTGTCAGAGATGCCGGGGCAGGGAACCCGGCGGGGAGATGAACCATGTCCATGGAACAGATGTCGTTATTTGATATGCAGGAGACATACCGGCCTCTGGCCAGCCGCATGCGGCCGGAAGATCTGGATGGATTTGTGGGCCAGGAGCAGCTGTTAGGGGAGGGGAAGATTCTCCGGCAGCTGATCGAGCAGGACCGGATTCCTTCCATGATCTTTTGGGGGCCGCCGGGAGTGGGCAAGACCACGCTGGCCGGGATCATCGCCCACAGGACCCACGCCCGGTTTGTGAATTTCAGCGCCGTGACCAGCGGGATCAAGGAGATCAAGGAGGTCATGGCCCAGGCGGAACAGAGCCGGCGGGTGGGTATGAAGACGGTGGTGTTTGTGGACGAGATTCACCGGTTCAATAAGGCCCAGCAGGACGCTTTCCTCCCCTATGTGGAGAAAGGCAGCATCATCCTCATCGGCGCCACCACGGAGAATCCGTCTTTTGAGGTCAACGGGGCTCTTTTGTCCCGGTGCCGGGTCTTTGTCCTTCAGGCCCTGACCACAGAGGATCTGCTGAAGCTTCTGAAACGGACCCTGACAAGCCAGCAGGGCTTCGGCTATCTGAAGGTGGATATCACAGAGGATATGCTGCAGATGATCGCCCAGTTTGCCAATGGGGACGCCAGGACGGCTTTGAATGTGCTGGAGATGGCGGTGACCAATGGGGAGATTGGCCCGGAGGGGACGAAGGTGACGGAAGAGACCCTTCGGCAGTGTATCGGCAAGAGGAGCCTTTTGTACGATAAAAAGGGGGAGGAGCATTACAATCTGATCTCCGCCCTTCATAAGTCCATGCGGAATTCAGATCCGGACGCGGCGGTCTACTGGCTGGCGCGGATGCTGGAGGCAGGAGAAGATCCCCTGTATGTGGCCCGGCGGGTGATCCGGTTTGCCAGCGAGGACATCGGCATGGCGGACAGTCAGGCGCTGCCGCTGGCAGTGGCCGCCTATCAGGCCTGCCATTTTCTGGGGATGCCGGAGTGCAATGTCCATCTGGCCCATGCGGTCATCTATATGTCCATGGCGCCTAAGTCCAATTCCGCCTATGTGGCCTATGAGACGGCCAAATCCGACGCTCAGAGGATGCTTGCGGAGCCGGTGCCGCTGGTGATCCGCAACGCTCCCACAAAGCTGATGGCGGAACTGAACTACGGAGCCGGCTATCAGTACGCCCATGATACGGAGGAAAAAGTGGCGCGGATGCAGTGCCTGCCGGATTCCCTGGCAGGGAGGGAGTATTATCATCCCACGAAAGAAGGGGCGGAGGAAGCCGTAAAGGACAAGCTGGAGAAGATAAAAAAATGGAAGGCAGAGAAAAAGCCTTTCCAAGATATGGGTTTTGTGGTATACTCAGAAGGTGAGAAATCAAAATAAATGAATGACAGTCTGACAGAGAGGTTATCTGCATGAACAACTGGAAACGTGTACTTTTAAAACTCAGCGGAGAGGCCCTGGCCGGTCCGAAGAAGACAGGCTTTGATGAAGATACGGTGAAGGAAGTGGCCAGGCAGGTGAAGGAATCCGTGGATGCCGGCGTGGAGGTGGGAATCGTCATCGGCGGCGGCAATTTCTGGAGAGGCCGCACCAGCAGCGCCATCGACCGGACCAAAGCGGATCAGATCGGTATGCTGGCTACGGTGATGAACTGTATCTACGTGTCGGAGATTTTCCGTAGCGTGGGCATGAGCACAGAGATCTTCACTCCCTTTGCGGTGGGAGCCATGACGGAGCTGTTTTCCAAGGATAAGGCAGTCCGGTGCATGAAGTCCGGCGGCGTGGCCTTTTTCGCAGGCGGCACGGGACATCCCTATTTCTCCACAGACACAGGCATCACCCTGCGGGCGGTGGAGATGGATGCGGACTGTATCCTGCTGGCCAAGTCCATCGACGGAGTCTATGACAGCGACCCGGCAGTGAACCCGGCGGCGAAACGGTTTGATACCATCACCATTCAGGAGGTTATCGACCGGAAACTGGCGGTGGTGGATCTGACGGCGTCCATTATGTGCATGGAGCATAAGATTCCCATGGCGGTGTTTGATCTCAATGAGGAGAACAGCATTTCCAATGCGATGCAGGGGAAAATAAACGGTACCATTGTTACCGTATAAAATCAGGAGGGGTATATGGACGAAATTTTAAAAACCTATGAGGACAAGATGAACAAGTCTCTGGAAGTGCTGCAGAGCGATTACGCTTCCATTCGGGCCGGACGCGCCAACCCCCATGTGTTGGACAAGATCAAGGTGGATTATTACGGCACGCCTACCCCGATTCAGCAGGTGGGCAATATCTCTGTGCCGGAGGCCCGCATGATCGTGATCCAGCCCTGGGAGAAGAGCCTGATCAAGAACATCACCAAGGCGATTCAGACGTCGGATTTGGGAATCAATCCCAGCAATGACGGTTCCGTGATCCGCCTGGTATTTCCGGAGCTGACAGAGGAGCGCAGAAAGGATCTGTCCAAGGATGTAAAGAAGAAAGGCGAGGCCACCAAGGTGGCGATCCGCAACATCCGCCGGGACGCCAACGAGGCTTTCAAGAAGATGGAGAAGGACGGAGAGTTCTCAGAGGACGACCGGAAACTGGCGGAGAACAAGATGCAGAAGCTGACGGATAAGATGGTTGAGAAGGTTGACGCCGCGGTAGAGGTGAAGACCAAGGAGATCATGACCGTATAGCGTGTCGGAGAACGGCAGGTACGCGGAACCGGCAGACAGGTTCCGCTGCGGAAGATAAGATATGGGGGGCGGGTTTACCTGCCCCTTATGTGTAAGCAGGACAGACAGAGAAAATGCTGACATTGCAGCGGTTCAGAAGGCGCAGGCGGCGTTTGCCCAGGCGCCTGACAGCGGAGGAAATGTATGGATTCTGAGAAGAGACCTTTGCCCAGACATGTGGCAGTGATACTGGACGGCAACGGAAGGTGGGCCAAGGCTCACGGAGTTCCCAGGGCCATGGGACACAAGGCCGGGTGCGAGACATTGGAAAAGATGGTGGAAGCGGCCGCCAGAATGGGGCTTGAGTATTTTACGGTGTACGGATTTTCCACGGAGAACTGGAAGCGATCCCAGGAAGAGGTAGGGGCATTGATGAATCTGTTCCGGTATTATATGGTGCGGATCATCAAGATTGCCAATGAGAATAACGTCCGCGTGCGGATGATCGGCGAGAAGAGCCGGTTCGCTCCGGATATCATCGCTGGAATCGACCGGATGGTGGAAAGTACGAAAGACAATACGGGCCTGACCTTTGTGGCAGCCATCAATTACGGCGGCCGTGATGAGATCGTCCGTGCGGCCAGGAAACTGGTGGAAGACTACCGAAAGTCCGGCGAGGATGTCTCCCATATCGATGAGGCTCTGTTTGCCTCCTATCTGGATACGGCCGATATGCCGGATCCGGATCTGATGATCCGCACCAGCGGAGAGCTTCGGCTGTCCAATTATCTTCTGTGGCAGCTGGCCTATGCGGAGCTGTATATTACAGACTGTTTGTGGCCGGATTTCAACCAGGAAGAATTAGAAAAAGCCATTGCTGCGTACAATAGCAGGGAGCGGCGGTTCGGCGGGAGGTAGCGGCATGTTTACGACACGGTTGATAAGCGGGATCGTTCTGGTGATTCTGGCAGTCTTTTTCGTGGGAAGCGGCGGCGCTCTTCTGTTTGCGGCCACGGGAATCATATCCCTGATCGGTCTGTTTGAGCTGTACCGGGTGATGAAGATTCAGCGGACGCCTCTGGCGCTGGTGGGCTACGCGGCGGCGGTATTCTACTATGGCCTGCTCTGGATCCATGCGGAAGAATACGTGACGCTGATGGCCATTGGCGCTCTGATGCTGCTTATGAGCCTGTATGTGTTCGCGTTTCCCAAATACAAGACCGAGGAGATCACAGTGGCGTTCTTCGGCGTCTTCTATGTGGCCATGATGCTGTCCTATCTCTATCAGGTGCGCCAGATGCCGGACGGCAAATATCTGGTGTGGCTGATCTTCCTAAGCTCCTGGGGCTGCGATACCTGCGCTTACTGCGTGGGGATGCTGTTTGGACGTCACCGGCTGGCGCCGGTCTTAAGTCCTAAGAAATCCATTGAGGGAGCCATAGGAGGAGCAGCGGGAGCGGCCCTTCTGGGCATTATCTACGCCCTGTTTCTGGGCGGGAGGATGGACAATACCGGAAATCCTGTCCTGGCCTGCGGGGCGGCCTGCGCCATAGCGGCGGTCATCTCCCAGATCGGAGACCTGGCGGCGTCGGCCATCAAGAGGAACCATAACGTAAAGGATTACGGCCATCTGATTCCGGGACACGGCGGGATATTGGACCGGTTCGACAGCATGATCTTCACGGCGCCGGCCATCTATTTCGCGATCACATTTCTGAGGTGAGACATACATGAAGAAAATTTCGATTCTGGGTTCCACCGGTTCCATCGGGACCCAGACGCTGGAAGTCATAGAGAACAACGGCGATATTCAGGTGACGGCTCTGGCCGCCGGCAGCAATATCGCCCTTTTAGAGAAACAGATCCGAAAAGTCAGGCCCAGGCTGGCCTGCGTCTGGGATGAGGAAAAGGCTGCGGAGCTGAAGGCAAACGTGGCCGATCTGGATGTGAAGGTAGTGTCTGGTATGGACGGACTGATTCAGGCTGCCACAGAAGAATCCGCGGAGATTGTGGTCACTGCCGTGGTGGGTATGATTGGAATCCGTCCCACCATCGCGGCCATGGAGGCCGGCAAGGACATTGCCCTGGCCAACAAGGAGACGCTGGTGACGGCAGGCCATCTGATCATGCCTCTGGCAAAAGAGAAGAATGTGCGCATCCTGCCGGTGGACAGCGAGCACAGCGCCATCTTCCAGTGTATCCAGGGAGTACGGGGGAGCGGGCAGATTCACAAGATCCTGCTGACTGCCTCCGGCGGGCCCTTCCGGGGCCTGACCAGGGAGCAGATGAAGGATATCCGGCCGGAGGATGCCTTAAAGCATCCTAACTGGACCATGGGCCGGAAGATTACCATTGATTCCTCCACCATGGTCAATAAAGGCCTGGAGATCATGGAGGCCCACTGGCTCTTTGATGTGTCCATGGATCAGGTGCAGGTGGTAGTGCAGCCCAAAAGCATTATCCATTCCATGGTGGAATTTGAGGACGGGGCCGTTATGGCCCAGCTGGGGACGCCGGACATGAAACTGCCGATCCAGTACGCCCTCTATTATCCGGAGCGCCGGTATCTGCCCGGGGAGCGGCTGGATTTCTGGAAGATCGGGCAGATTACCATGGAGGAACCGGATTTTGACAATTTTCCGGCCTTGTCTCTGGCCTGCGAGGCCGGAACCACAGGAGGTTCCCTGCCTACGGTCTTCAATGCGGCCAATGAGTATGCCGTCAGCCGGTTCCTGGACCGGAAGATATCCTACCTTGCGATCACCGACATGATTGAGGCCGCCATGAGACGGCATAAGGTGATCGAAAATCCGTCCCTGGAGCAGATTCTTGAGACAGAGGCGGAGACCTGTGATTTTCTGAAGAATCAATACCGGGCAGATTCTTAATTTGGTTGAAAGAGGTATTTCCGCATGAGCACCATTATCGCGATTTTGGTCTTCGGCCTGATCATTCTGATTCATGAATTCGGCCATTTCCTTCTGGCAAAGCTTTCGGGAATCGCCGTGCTGGAGTTTTCCATCGGCATGGGTCCCAGGATCGTTTCCTTTGTCCGGGGGGAGACCAGATATTCCATTAAGGCATTTCCTTTCGGAGGTTCCTGTATGATGATGGGGGAGGATGACAATGATTCCGACCCGAGAGCATTTAACAACAAGCCGGTGTGGTCCCGGATTGCCGTGGTGGCGGCGGGGCCTGTGTTCAATTTCCTGCTGGCCTTTGTGCTGGCGGTGATCATCGTCTGTTCCGTGGGATATGATCCGGCGGAGCTGATCGACGTCCAGCCGGGATTTTCCGCGGAGGAACAAGGCATGCAGGCAGGCGACGTCATTACCAGGATGGACCATACGCCGATCGTTATTTATCGGGATATCACCATGTTTATGCTGACCCACACCAGCCAGCCGGTCAGAGTGGAATTCAAGCGGCCTGTGGGGGACGGCTGGGAGAAGCATACGGTCACCCTGACGCCGAAGCTTTCCGAGGAGACCGGCACTTATATGCTTGGAATCGTCACCAGCGGCGGAAGGACTCCCGTCAGCGGAGCCGCGGAGGGCCTGAAATACGGCGCTTACGAGGTGGTCTACTGGATCAAGGCGGTCGTGAAAAGCCTTGGCATGATGGTAACCGGCCAGGTGCATTCGGATGATCTGGCAGGCCCCATCCGCATGGTGACCATGGTGGATGAGACGGTGGATGAGAGCCTGGTCTACGGAGTGACTACCATGCTTTTGAGCGTAGCCAACCTGTGCGTGCTCTTCAGCGCCAACTTAGGCGTTATGAACCTTCTGCCCATACCGGCGCTGGACGGCGGCAGGCTGGCGTTTCTGCTGATCGAGGCAGTGCGGGGCAAGCCGGTGGACCGGGAGAAGGAAGGCATGGTCCACGCAATCGGCATGGCCCTCCTTATGTGCCTTATGGTATTTATCCTGTTTAACGATATTTCAAATGTGTTTTTCCGGCAATAGGAACATAGGGGAAGGAGAGCAGTCAGCTATGGGCAGAAAGACAACGAGAACCATACACATCGGCGACAGAGTCATCGGCGGCGGAAATCCTATTCTGATTCAGTCCATGTGCAATACGAAGACGGAGGATGTGCCGGCTACGGTGGAGCAGATCCGCAGGCTGGAGGCCGCCGGCTGCGATATTATCCGGGTGGCGGTGCCGACTATGGAAGCGGCGGCGGCCATCAAGGAGATCAAGCGGCTGATCCACATCCCGCTGGTGGCGGATATCCATTTCGACTACCGGCTGGCGATCGCCTCTATGGAATGCGGCGCGGACAAGATCCGCATCAATCCCGGCAATATCGGCTCTGAGGACCGGGTGCAGGCGGTGGTGGACAAAGCCAGGGAGATGGACATTCCCATCCGCGTAGGGGTCAACAGCGGTTCCCTGGAGAAGGACCTGATTGAGAAATACGGAGGCGTCACGGCGGAAGGCCTGGTGGAAAGCGCGCTGGATAAGGCGGCTATGATCGAGCGCATGGGCTATGACAATCTGGTCATCAGCATCAAGTCGTCCGACGTGATGATGTGCGTGAAAGCCCACGAGCTGATTTCCAGGAAGACCGATTATCCGCTGCATGTGGGCATCACCGAGGCCGGAACGGTTACCTCCGGCAATATCAAATCAGCGGTGGGACTGGGAATTATCCTGAATCAGGGAATCGGAGATACCATCCGGGTATCCCTGACCGGAGATCCGGCGGAGGAGATCAAGTCAGCCCGGCTGATCCTTAAGACACTGGGACTGCGGCAGGGGGGCATCGAGGTGGTGTCCTGTCCTACCTGCGGGCGGACCCGGATCGATCTGATCGGCCTGGCAGGCCAGGTGGAGACGATGGCGGCGGAATATGACGATCTGAACATCAAGGTGGCCGTCATGGGCTGCGCCGTCAACGGTCCCGGAGAGGCCAGGGAGGCGGATCTGGGGATAGCCGGAGGCAACGGAGAGGGGCTTCTTTTCAAGAAGGGACAGATTATCCGGAAGATGCCGGAAGGAGAACTTCTGGGAGCCCTGAGAGAGGAACTGGAAAAGCTGCGGAGCGGAAATGCCGGTTCCGTATGAGATGATGCGGATGAAAATGCTGATTTCGCGCAGGCTGATGTGAGCGAGACTTCTGGCTTTGCGCGGGACGATATGAGATACATAGGTGTGAGATGAGCAAGAAATTTCTGGAAGTATTCCCGGAACTGAATATCGCGGAGGAACTGAAGGGACTGCTCGCCCTGGTGGATGTAGAACGCGTGACGTCTTCCAGGGACCGGAGCAGTCTCCGCGTGTACATTGACAGCCCCCGACTGATTCACAAGCAGGCCGTTTATGCCCTGGAGAAGGGAATCTGCGACCAGCTGTTTCCCAATAAGCGGCTGTCGGTAAAGATTGTGGAGAAATATCATCTGTCCGGCCAGTATACGCCGCGGAAGCTTCTGCAGGTCTATAAGGAGAGTATCCTCCTGGAGCTGAAGCATTACAGCATTGTGGAGTACAATATGCTCCGCCGGGCCGTCTGCACATTTCCCAGGGAGGACGTGCTGCACCTGGAGGTAGAGGACAGCCCTGTTTTCCGGGACAAGGCAGGGGATCTGAAGCGGGTGCTGGAAAAGATATTTTTTGAGCGGTGCAATCTGCCGGCGACGGTGGAATACGAGTATGCCGTCAGAAAGACAGAAGAGATCCGTGAACTGCCGCCGGAACCTTTGAGGACGCCGGCAGGGGGACAGGAGACGGAGGCGTCTCCTGAAATCAGAAAGGGTATGGAAGCCATGTCCGCAGGCAGCGGGCAGGATATTCCGGCGTCTGCAGGCAGCGGGCAGAATATTCCGTCGTCCGCAGGAAACGGGCAGAATATCCCGGCGTCCGCAGGAAGCGGGAAGAATATTCCTGCAGCCGGCGGAAGGAACCGAAAGGAGCCGCCAAGGAGCGCCGCGCCGTCAGCCGCGCAGCCGGCCGGAAACGCCCGGGGAGGGAAGGAAGGCAGGCGCTTCGGCAGTTATCAGAAGAGAAGCAATAACCCTGACGTGCTGTACGGCAGGGATTTTGATGATGATTTTACGGCAATTTCCGAGATCACCGGCCAGGTAGGCGAGGTGACGGTTCGCGGCAGGATCATCTCCGCAGACAGCCGTCTGCTGAAAAGCGGCAAGACCCTGCTGATCTTTGACGTGACGGATTTTACCGACACCATCAGCGTGAAGATGTTTGTCAGCGAGGAAGCCCTGGAGGATGTGGGCAAAGCGGTAGTCAAGGGGAATTTTATCCGGCTGAAGGGAATGACCACCATTGACCGGTTCGACGGCGAGCTGACCATCGGCTCTGTGGTGGGGATCAAGAAATGCGAAGATTTCTCCGTAAAGAGGGAGGACCACAGCCCGGAGAAGCGCGTGGAGCTTCACTGCCATACCAAGATGAGCGATATGGACGGAGTTTCCGAGGTGACGGATATTATCAAGAGGGCTAAGCAATGGGGTATGCCGGCCATCGCCATCACCGACCATGGGGTGGTACAGGCCTTTACCCAGGCGGCCCACGCCCTGGACAAGAACGATACCTTTAAGATCATCTACGGGGTGGAAGGCTACCTGGTAGACGATATGAAACAGCTGGCGGAGAACCCCGCCGGCCAGAGCTTTGACGATCCTTTTGTGGTGTTCGATATTGAGACCACCGGGTTCAGCCCCATCAATGACCGGATCATCGAGATTGGCGCCGTGAAGGTGGAGCATGGGAAGATTACGGACCGGTTCAGCACCTTCGTAAATCCCGATATGCCTATTCCTTTCCGAATCGAGCAGCTTACGGGAATCAGCGATTCCATGGTACTGCCTGCGCCGAAGATCGACGTGGTGCTGCCGGACTTTCTGAAGTTCTGCCAGGGAGCCGCCCTGGTGGCCCACAACGCATCCTTTGACGTCAGCTTTATCTCCAGAAACGCCAGGCTTCTGGGGATGCCTTTTGCGCCTACGGTGCTGGATACCGTAAGCCTGGCCCGGATGCTTCTGCCTCAGCTGAACCGTTTCAAGCTGGATACGGTGGCGAAGGCCCTGAACATTTCCCTGGAAAACCATCACCGGGCAGTGGACGACGCAGGCTGCACGGCGGAGATCTTTGTGGCCTTCCTCGACATGCTGAAGCAGAGGGGACTGGCTAATGTGGATCAGCTGAACGGCTTGAACACCATGGATGCCGACCACATCAAAAAGCTGCCTTCCTACCATATTATTATACTGGCGAAAAATGATATCGGCCGGGTGAATCTGTACCGGCTGGTGTCCAAATCCCATATCGATTATTTTTACCGGAGGCCCAGGATTCCCAGAAGCCTTCTCAGCCAGTACCGCGAGGGCCTGATCATCGGCTCCGCCTGCGAGGCTGGCGAACTGTTCCAGGCGGTGCTTCGGGGCGTGGAGGACAGCCAGATCGGCGAGATCGTGAATTTCTATGATTATCTGGAGATTCAGCCTCTGGGCAACAACGGCTTCATGCTGGAGGATGAGGACAGCTCCGTCAAGAGCGAGGAGGACCTTAAGAATCTGAACCGTCGGATCGTAGAACTGGGAGAGCAGTTCCATAAGCCGGTGTGCGCCACCTGCGACGTCCATTTCCTGGATCCGGAGGACGAGATTTACCGCCGGATTATCATGGCGTCCAGAACCCACGAGAACAACGACAACCAGGCTCCCTTGTATCTGCGCACTACAGACGAGATGCTGAAGGAATTTGAGTATCTGGGCTCCGACAAGGCGAAAGAGGTGGTGATCACCAACACCAGGATGATCGCGGATATGTGCGAGAACATTTCTCCGGTCCGTCCGGACAAATGTCCTCCGGTCATTGAGAATTCCGACGAGACCCTGCGGAAGATCTGCTACGGGCGGGCCCATGAGATCTACGGGGAGCAGCTTCCCGAGATCGTGGTCAGCCGGCTGGAGCGTGAGCTGAATTCCATTATCTCCAACGGCTTTGCCGTCATGTATATCATCGCCCAGAAGCTGGTGTGGAAATCCAATGAGGACGGATATCTGGTAGGCTCCCGTGGTTCCGTAGGTTCTTCTCTGGTGGCCACCATGGCGGGAATCACGGAGGTGAACCCCTTAAGTCCCCATTATTACTGTCCTAACTGCCATTTCACGGATTTTGATTCGGAGGAAGTGAAGAAATTTTCCGGCATGTCCGGCTGCGATATGCCGGACCGGGAATGCCCGGTCTGCGGCGCCATGCTGAAGAAGGAAGGGCACGATATTCCCTTTGAGACGTTCCTGGGATTCAAGGGCGACAAGGAGCCGGATATCGATCTGAATTTCTCGGGAGAGTACCAGAGCCACGCCCACGATTACACGGAGGTCATCTTCGGAAAAGGGCAGACCTACCGGGCAGGCACCATCGGCACGCTGGCGGATAAGACGGCCTACGGCTATGTGAAAAACTATTTTGAGGAGCGGGGCGACCGGAAGCGGCACTGTGAGATCAACCGGCTGGTACAGGGCTGCGTGGGAATCCGGCGGACTACGGGACAGCATCCGGGCGGCATCATTGTGCTGCCCATCGGCGAGGACATCAACTCCTTCACGCCGGTGCAGCGGCCTGCCAACGATATGACCTCCACCACCATAACCACCCATTTTGATTATCATTCCATCGACCATAACCTGCTGAAGCTGGACATTCTGGGACACGATGATCCCACCATGATCCGTATGCTTCAGGACCTGACCGGCGTGGATCCGAGGGAGATTCCTTTGGACAGCCCGGAGGTCATGTCCCTGTTTCAGAATACCTCCGCCCTGGGCGTGACGCCGGAAGACATCGGCGGCTGCAGGCTGGGGGCCCTTGGCGTGCCGGAATTCGGCACGGACTTCGCCATGCAGATGCTGATCGACGCCAAGCCGAAATACTTCTCTGACCTGGTGCGGATCGCCGGCCTGGCCCACGGCACGGACGTGTGGCTGGGCAACGCCAAGGATCTGATCCTGAGCGGCCAGGCTACCATTCAGACGGCTATCTGCTGCCGTGACGATATCATGGTCTATTTGATCCAGAAGGGGCTGGACCAGAGTTTGTCTTTCACCATCATGGAATCTGTCCGTAAGGGCAAGGGGCTGAAGCCGGACTGGGAGACGGAGATGCGGGCTCATGATGTGCCGGACTGGTACATCGAATCCTGCAAGAAGATCAAGTACATGTTCCCCAAGGCCCATGCGGCGGCCTATGTAATGATGGCCTGGAGAATCGCTTACTGCAAGATTTTCTATCCCCTGGCCTACTACGCGGCTTTCTTCAGCATCCGCGCCAGTGCCTTCAACTATGAGATCATGTGCATGGGACGGACGAAGCTGGAACATTACCTGTCGGATTACAGAAGCCGCTCCGATTCCCTGTCCAAGAAGGAGCAGGACAGCCTGAGGGATATGAGAGTAGTGGAGGAAATGTACGCCAGGGGCTTTGAGTTCCTGCCTCTCGACATCTACAAGGCCCAGGCCAGGGATTTTCAGATCATGGAAGGAAAGCTTATGCCTGCCCTGGTCAGCATCGACGGTCTGGGCGAGCGGGCGGCGGAGAGCATCGTGGACGCGGTCCAGGACGGACCCTTCCTGTCCAGGGAGGATTTCCGCAGCCGGACCGGGATCGGCGATAAGATGTGCGCCATGCTGGGTGATCTGGGGCTCCTGAACGGGCTTCCGGAGAACAACCAGCTGTCGCTGTTCGATTTTGCGAATGGGTTTTAGGGGATTGGACTCATTAGCGTATCTTCTGCTGCTCTAAAGCAATGCCAATCAGCCGATCAGTCTGATCAGCCAGGAACAGTGGAATATTCAGCACATCATCATCCAGTTTCAGATTATTTAAGGAAAAGCGGACACGGAGCTTGACTTTGTCAGGGAATAGCTCCTTGAACTTCTTTAAACTCTTGCTGGATAGATTGGATTCAGATTTGACTTCAACAGGGAAAATATCATTTTCTCGCTGAATCAGGAAATCTACCTCATAGGGAGGATTGGTTTGTGTCCAGTAGCGGGGAGTCACTTCAAACTGCGTGATCAGGGTTTGCAGCACAAAGTTCTCAGTTAATGCGCCCTTGAACTCAGTGAACAGGCGGTTGCCTTCTCCAAAGGCGGTGGGTGCCAGCTGCGCCAGCCGGCGGAGCAGCCCTACATCTACAAGATAAATTTTAAAAGCTGACAGATCGTCATAAGCTGCCACAGGCAGGCCGGGAGTGGAGCTGCGGTAGATTTTATGTACCAGACGGGCATCTACCAGCCACTGCAAAGCATTTTCGTATTCACGTGCTCTGGCGTCCTCCTTGACAACCCTGTAGATAAACTTCTTGTTCTCCCGTGCCAGCTGGGACGGAATTGATTTCCAGACCATTGAGATTTTTGGAAATTCACTAATGTTGGGGTGCTTTGCAAAGTCACGTTCATAGGCATCAAGGATACCGGATAGAGCTTCCTGCATGGCTGCAACATCACGGGCTTCCGTCCACATGAGCACGGATTCAGGCATACCGCCAGTGACATAGTACATTTTCAATTTCTCATATAGAGGATTGAAGAACGCATCAGGGATTGGCTCGATGGTATCGACACTATCCAGATAAGCAGCAAAATTGGCATCACCATTTGCAATCAGAAATTCGGAGAAGGTCATAGGGTCAATCTGCATGAAGTTGACTTTGCCGACAGGGAAAGAGGAAGGCTTTGCCAGAGCGATACCCAGAAGAGAACCTGCGCAGGCGATATGATACTGCGGTGCGTTTTCGCAGAAATATTTCATGGAGTTGATAACATGCGGGCAGTCCTGTACCTCATCAAAGATGATCAGGGTCTTTTCGGGCATGATTTTCTGACCGCTGGCTAGTATCAGATTTTGAAGGATGCGGTCAACATCTTTGGTAGTTTCGAAGAACTGTTTGTATTCCTCGTTTTCATCAAAGTTAAAATAAGCGGTGTTTTCATAGTAACGTTTACCGAATTCTTTCAGAATCCAAGTTTTTCCTACCTGCCGCACACCTTTCATAATCAATGGCTTGCGATAGGGAGAATTCTTCCAGTCCAGCAGATTTTTCAAAATAAATCGTTCCATAGATTCATCCCTCACACTTTTATTATGGATTTAGCGTTTCTCAATCACGTTTATTAGATATTTAGTGTTTCTCAATCACATTTATTATATGTCAGAGACTTGGAAAATACAACCGCAATCACGAAATTATGTATATTTTATGGATTTACAATCACATTTTTATCAGTTTTACCGAGAAGATTCCGCCAGACTGTTGCCGGATAGGGGATTTGAGTCACTTGTAGTATATCCTGTTCAGTGACAAAATAAATTTGCCGTGAGGGAAAAAGAGTTGTCGCTTTAGCCCACTGCCTCGACAATGGCCCAATGGAAGGGTTCCGGGGAATCGTGAAGGATTTTTTTGGAAAATAAAAAAAGAGCTCCCGGCCGGATTCGAACCGGCGACCTACGCATTACGAATGCGTTGCTCTACCAGCTGAGCCACGGAAGCACCTTTTCTCAAAAAATGCTCTGAACGCTTATGCATCCAAAGCATATTTGAATGACCTCGCCGGGAATCGAACCCGGGTTTACGCCGTGAGAGGGCGTCGTCTTAGCCGCTTGACCACGAGGCCTTATTTATCGAGAGGAAATCGAGGCGACGGGATTCGAACCCACGGCCTCTGCGTCCCGAACGCAGCGCTCTACCAAACTGAGCCACGCCTCGATACCTTTGGTAGTATAATATAGATTGGGCGAATTGTCAAGCAGATTTTTCTTTTTTAATCAAAAAATGTCGCAGAGTGGCATACTCTACGACAGGGTTCTTGTTTATCTTATTTCTTACTTCCAAAAGGATTTTACAAGAGAATAGGCTGTTTGTCAATAAGTAAGCGCTAAGTTTAGCAGGTAATATTAACCTTAATATAGCTTTCTTCGGGTCTTTTCCAGGATTTGACAGGCTTTTTTGCAGCAAAATCGGAGTTTTTAAGCCGTCAAAAAGCAGGCTGGCAATTATATGAAATTTATGCGGATATTCTTATCTTTTAACGTCTGAGAATCAAAGAATCGTCCTGGCTATAAGCCGTCAAATGCGCCGTCAGATGCGCCGTCAAAAATTCAGGAATTTGCGGAAAAAATATGGAAAAAGTAAGGGTTTGTCGCAGAGTATGCCACTCTGCGGCATGCTTTGCAGTCATTGCTGTGTCCGCATGAGATTAAGTGGCGCGCTGGCTGTGATCATGATACTTCCATAGAGTTGTTCTGCGGAACAGCTGCTTTATCAAGACAAAACCCGGAGGGGACTCGTGAGCCTTGGGAGACGTTTCTGCTGAAGGGGGTTATAACGGCTGCAGAGGTCCATGTTGTCTGGTGAGACAGGATGGAATGGCGAAGCCTGCCTGTCCGAAAGGATAGGGCGGGGTGGCGGAGCCTGTCCTTTTGAGAAGAAGGAGCAGGGCGGCGAAGCCTGCCGCTTTTATTACGTCAGTATGCAAATAAAGCGCCGGTGACGCTTTATTTGTATTGCAGAAAGATTTGAGAGATACGGAAGGGAGCAGCGCCGGTTATGCTGTGGTACGCGATACAGACTTACACGGGAAAAGAAGAAAACCTGACGGAGATGATCCGCCGCATAGTGCCGGAAGGATGTATAGGAGAATGTTTTGTTCCTTATTTTGAGCAGCTTCATTGCTGGCACCAGCAGAATCAGATCCGCGTGCTGCGGCTGTTCCCCGGCTACATCTTTCTTTCTTCCGATGATATCGGGAGTCTCTTTCAGTGGCTGAAACGGGTTCCAGCCATGTCGAAGATCATGTCGGCCGGGGCATTTGAATTTACTTCGATGTATGACGGCGAGGCGGAATTCCTTCTGCAGATGATGGATGCCGATCACATCGTGCGTCTGACCTATGTGGCGACGGATGGAAAGAATCATGTATCCTATCTATCTGGACCTTTGGAGAAGTGCCGGGACCGTATCCAGGATTATCAGTTCCGAAAACGGTATGCCCAGGTCCGGCTGCAGATCGCAGGACAGGAAAAGACGGCGCGGGCGGGAATCATCCTGAACGACGACGTGCGCAGGGAGACGGCTTACGAAAAAGTGGAGACGCCAGTCCGTATGCCGGAAAGGTATGAGGCGCCTGTTTTGAAGAATCCGGCGGCTGATCTCACACCGGGAGACCATGTGACTGTGATCGAAGGGGCATTTGAAGGAAATGTGGCCGTTATCAAACGTGTAAAAAACAGTAATGTGAAGATTTCTGTATTTATGTTTGGAAGAGACATCTTTGTGGAAGTGCCAGCGGTGAATGTAAGGAAACTGGCATGAGAGATAAGTTATTTTGGAAAAAATGGGAAGCTGAGAATAAGATGAGTTAGGGAATGGTTATGGCAGAGAGAACTGATGAAAGGGGGAGAACGGATGCTCTGGTATAAATTGAAGACCTGGTATGGCGGGGAGGAAGCGCTGGTAAAAGAGATCCGGCGGACTGTCCCGCCTTATTTGTATGATGATGTATTTGTGATCTATAATGAGCGGAACCTGAGGCGGCAGCAGCGGAGCGTAATCGAGCTGGAGCCGCTTTTTAAGGGATGCGTCTTCCTCACCTGCGAGGGGACGGAATCTCTGTTCCGGCGTCTGGAGAAGATCCCGGCCATATCCCGATTGATTGCCACCGGGTATCTGTCCATGTTCCCGCTGATGGAACAAGACGCCAGGTTTCTGGAAACGATCTCTGGTAAGGAACATGTGGTACGTCTTTCTTATGTCCTGCGGGAGTCTGTGGACAGCGACTATTGCCGGATCTACGGGCCGCTGGAATACCTGTTGGACGGAATCGAGAAGATCCGCTTCTCCAGCCGGTTCGCGAAGGTGCATAAGAACCTGTGGGGTGAGGATACGGTGATTCCGCTGGGGATCCTGTTGGATGTGGATGTGAATGAAAAAGCCCTTTATCAGGGAACTGAAGTTATGACTGAGCCGCTGAAGGCCGACCACTACACGGTTCTGGAGGTCAGGAAGGATGAGACTGGGAGGAACACTTACCGGGTGCGCGAGACTGTGACGATGATTCCAAGGGGAGAAAGGGCAGAGAAGATGGAACTGAGGGAAGAACAGAAGAAGGTTCATATGGCGGTTTAATATGCGATAAAAGGTATAAATTGCTACTAAGGAGAACGATCACTTTGACTGATGTAAAACATGATCTGGGACTGCGGGTTATGAAAGTGCTGAATGTAGTATTGATCACAGCCTCTTTTGCTGTGTGTTGGTATCTGTACTATGCACCCCGGACATATTCCCCATTTTTTAACAAAGGAAACTGGGCTATTGTCGCGTTGTTTGCTGTTATTTACATAACTTACTGCAAGGTATACGATGCTCTGATCATTTCGATTAACCAAACGTCAGAAGTCGTTTACAGCCAGGCTCTGGCGATTGGAATTGCGGACGCTATCCTGTATGTGATTACGTTTCTGTTGACAAAATTTGTTCCGAATCCGATTCCGTTTCTTTTGACATTTCTGTGTCAATTCATTCTGGCAGGGGTATGGACTCTGGTGGCGAGAGCATGGTATTTTAAGGTGTTTCCGCCAAAACGTACAGCGGTTATCTATGACAAAAGGCCCGGGTTGGAAACCCTGGTCAGTGAATATGGTCTGCGGAGAAAATTTGATATCCTTGAGACAGCAAGTGTAACTGAGTATCTGAAAAATCCAAAAATTCTGGATGGAATGGAAGTGGTTTTTCTTAGTGGCATCCATAGTCATGAAAGAAATATTATTTTGAAGAGATGTATTCAGGATGGAATTGGGATTTATGTGATTCCACGAATTGGAGACACGATCATGAGTGGTGCGAAACAGATGCATATGCTGCATCTTCCAATCCTGAATGTAGAGTGGCAGAATCCTCCAACAGAGTATTTGATTGTAAAACGAGTTATGGATATCGTGATTGCGGGTATTGCCCTGCTCATCGCTTCACCTTTTATGCTGATTACCGCTATAGCGATTAAGGCGGAAGATGGCGGTCCGGTATTATATAAGCAGAAACGTCTGACAAAAGGAGGACGTGAATTCTATGTATTCAAGTTCCGTTCTATGCGTGTGGATGCGGAGAAGGACGGGATTGCCCGGCTGTCAGCCGGTGACAAAGATGACAGGATTACGTCTGTGGGGCGTATCATTCGGAAATGCCGGATCGATGAGTTGCCGCAGCTTTTTAATATATTAGGCGGTTCGATGACGATCGTAGGACCACGGCCGGAGCGGCCGGAGATTGCAGCGCAGTATATGGAGGAACTGCCGGAGTTTGCGCTGCGGTTAAAGGGAAAGGCGGGACTGACCGGGTATGCGCAGGTATACGGCAAGTATAATACGGAGCCATATGACAAGCTTCAGATGGATATGATGTATCTGGCGCATCCCAGTATCGTGGAAGATTTAAGGATTATGTTTTCAACGGTAAAGATCCTGTTCATGCCGGAGAGCACAGAAGGAATTGCAATAGGGCAGACGACGGCGGCAAGAGAAGTAAATCAACCACAAATGCTAGATTATGTAGAGAGACTGCAAAAGTAATTTTTTGCAGGATTAGTGAATTTTGGGAATGAATTAATCAATGAAAGGAAGTCCTGAGATGACGACTGGTTTGGTGTCGATTATTACCCCTTGTTATAATGGTGCGAAATACATATCTGAAACTATAGATTCTGTGATTGCTCAGACATACCGAAATTGGGAGATGATTATCGTGGATGATGGTTCCCATGATCAGTCGGCAGAGATTATTCAATCTTATACAGCAAGAGAACCTCGTATCAAGATAATTCAGCAACAGAATGCAGGCTCAGCGGCAGCACGTAATAAGGGAATCAAACAAGCAGAAGGGCAATATATTGCATTACTGGACGCTGATGATTTATGGGATCCAAAATTTTTAAGCCGACAGATTTCTTTTATGCAGAAAAAAAGGGCAATTTGTGTATGCTGTTCATATAAGCGAATTGATGAAAACTCTAAGGAGATTCTTCGGCCAATAAAGGCTCGGCCGGTTATTACTTCTGATGATATGCTTCGACGGAATTATATAGGGTGCCTCTCCGGATTATACAACAGTGAGAAATATGGGAAAATATATTTGAAAGAAAAATTGAAAAGTATCCGTGATGATTATGCTTACTGGTTTGATATTGTGCAACTCGAAGGGAAAGCATACGGTAATCCAGAGATATTGGCCAGTTATCGGGTATTAGCAAATTCAACAACGGGAAAGAAAACAAAATTGATAAAGAAGCAATATTTGTTTTATAGAGAGTATTTAGAGTTAAGTGTAGCGCGGTGCATAGTTAACACGGTCATATGGGGGATGGTAGGAATATTGCATTTTGTGTAGGATTTTCATGTAATAAAAATGGACAGGAAATAGAATATTTAAAGTGCAATGAAAAAGCTTTAAGTTTAGATAATATGAAGTGACCTCACATTTGCAGCAACGTGGATTTACCCGTATAATTCATGTTGAAGCAAACAACAC
>CANQRW010000056.1 GCA_947626365.1 uncultured Lachnospiraceae bacterium | reverse complement strand
CGGGGGCGGGACGCCTTCTATGTGTTCGACTGCCTGTCCGAGCTCCAGTCGGCCTGGTACACCGATCTGATGATGGGCAACTTTTTCCGGGTCACCTGTCCCTACCTGTTCGAACTGGACACAGTGGCCTACTTCCCTCTGATCCGCGGACGCCACTCCTTTGACGCGGTGGCCCGTATCCGGGACACCACCCAGCTTTTGCTGGACGTGTGCTCCGCGGGGCGGTACGTCTACCTCCACCCCCTCAAGGTATGGAACCGGTACTCGAACCGAATGTTCCTGCCCCACTGCTTCGACACCCAGGCCGGCGCGTTCTCCACTGTCCAGGATGGGGTGGGCACCAGCCGCTACTATCAGGCCCTCCAGCGGATGGAGGCGGCGAATCAGGACCAGAACTACGACAGCTACGACCGGTTTTTCAGCGCCGCCCGCATGGAGTACGCCCAGGTTGGGAACCTGAACGCCGGGACCGAGGGCCAGCTCATCGCCAGCATGATGACCAGGGACGATCACCTGCGGGAACTGGTGCGACGCTATTTCCACCCGAGGGATTACTTCGCCCTCCGGGACCGGATGATCGGCAGCGGGGCCATCGGCGGCAAGTCCTGCGGGATGCTGCTGGCCCGAAAAATCGCCGAGACCGAGCTGTCCGGGGATATGGATGCCCACAGCGAGCCCCACGACTCCTGGTACATCGGCTCCGACGTGTATTACACGTATATTGTGTCCAACGACTGCTGGCGGCTGCGCATCCGGCAGCGTACCGAAGAGGAGTATTTCACCGCGGCGGAGGAACTTAGGCAGCACCTGCTTACCGGCGTGTTCCCGTCCAAGATCCGGGAGCAGTTTCTGACCATGCTGGAATACTTCGGCCAGAGCCCCATCATCGTGCGCTCCTCCAGCTTCTTAGAGGACGGCTTCCACAACGCCTTCGCCGGAAAATACGAGTCAGTGTTCTGCGTCAATCAGGGCGAACCCCAGGAGCGGCTGGAGGCCTTCGAGCAGGCAGTGCGCCGGGTATACGCCAGCACCATGGACGTATCCGCCCTGGAGTACCGCCGTCTGCGGGGACTGGAGGATAAGGACGAGCAGATGGCCATTCTGGTTCAGCGGGTGTCCGGCTCCTGGTACGGGCGGTACTTCATGCCCTGCGCGGCAGGAGTGGGATACAGCCACAGCACCTACAAGTGGTACCGGGACATGGATCCGGCGGCGGGGATGCTGCGGCTGGTAATGGGTCTGGGCACCCGGGCGGTAGACCGCACCCGGGAAGATTACCCCCGGCTGGCCAATCTGGATCGGCCGGCGGCCACCATCTACACCACCTCCGCCCTGAAGCACCGGTTCTCCCAGCGCTGGGTAGACGTTCTGGACCGGGAGACCAATCAGATTCGGGAGATGCAGGCGGACCTGCTGCTGCCCGACCTGCCCCGGTGGTATCTTAACCAGGTGATGGAGCACGACTGGGAAGCGGAGGACCTGCTGCGTCAGCGGGGCTCCAACGCGAACGTGTGGTTTGTCAGCTGCCAGCGGCTGCTGGAGAACAGAGACTTCACCGGCATGATGCGCCGCCTCTTAAAGACCCTGGAGCGGGTCTATCAAAGCCCGGTGGACATCGAGTACGCCGTGAATCTGGACGAGGGCGGGGACTTCGTGGTCAATCTGCTCCAGTGCCGCCCCCTCTATCTGGGGCAGGAGGGAGAACAGGTGGATATTGAGCATCTTCGTCTTAGGGAGACCCTGTTTGACCTGGTGGATTCCTCCATGGGCCCCTCAGGAGTGCGGGACATCGACGCCGTGGTCCTGGTGGACGCGGAGAAATACTACCGCTATCCCTATGCCCGGAAGTACGACGCGGCGACAGCCGTGGGCCGGGTAAATCACTGCCTCAAAGAGATGGGGAAAAAGGTACTCCTGCTGACGCCGGGGCGGATTGGGACCTCATCCCCGGAACTGGGGGTACCGGTGAACTTTGCGGAAATCGTGGGCTGCACCGCCGTGTGCGAAGTATCCGATGCCCGGGCGGGCTACCAGCCCGAGCTAAGCTATGGCAGCCATATGTTCCAGGACCTGGTGGAGGCCGAGATCCTGTATGGCGCGGTGTGGAACAACGAGAAAACGCTGGTCTACCGGCCGGAGGCGCTGAATGGTCTGCCGGATCTGTTCCCGGAGATCTGTCCCGACGCCCAGGCACTCGCCGGGATGATCCGGGTCGCGGAGACCCCGGGGCTGCGGCTGTGGCAGGACGCGGTGTCCGGCCGGGCAGTATGCGGCTGGGAGTGAAGAATATAAGTAAGCGTTACAAGGGGCGTCCTGACCCATAAAACGTGAGCTTTCGTTCTACAACCTGACCACGGAACATAGATCCAGAGCCGCCATCATCGCGGCCGCCAGAATCAGCGGAATCATACCGTCAATGTAGCCTGCGGCCGCGTCCAGACGGTAGTACAGAATATAAGCGATCATGCTGACCAGCCCAAAGACCAGAGTCGCCGCGGCGAACGCCCGCGCCGCAGGCGGCTGGAAGATTCCGGTTCCCCACAGCATATGGACCTCCGCCAGAGTCAGGGCCGTCCATGCGACGATCAGAAGCAGTTCCGTCGTCACAGGCCTTTTTAACAGCGCCCATGTGCCGGCTGCCAGAAAAAGGTAGGCGGCTGACGCAAACAGCATTATCTTTCCCAGGGATAACAGGCTCTGCTGCAGCTGCGCCTCCTGAATGCCCTGAACGATCCAGAATACTCCCGCCGCTCCGAAAACCAGTGCCGGAAGCAGCAGCCAGCCGGATTTCAGCCCCTTCACCGCTCCCACCGGTTTAAAAGCCAGTATCCACCACAAAAGATAAAACAAGCTGCAGACAATCAAAAACAGATTCCCTATCAGCACCAGCCTGACCGATCTTTCCATATTCCACCTCCGACTTCCAATGCAAATAAAGCGTCACTGGCGCTCTGCTCGCATACTGACGTAATACAAATTTCCGCGCTGTATTTTCGCCTGTTAATTCGATATAAATACATTATACTCCCCGGCTTCGCCGCCTGCAACCTGCATTCTGTACGCAGACTGCATTCCGCGCGCGGCTGGCAGATGCTGCCCGCTGCCGCACTGATGAAAAAATACCGCGCTCCGAAACATCACTGTCCGAAATGTCTGCAACAAATCCGCAACAAATTTTCTAAAAACAGTTGTCCATATTCCGAATCCATGGTAAACTGGGTGTAGCAGTTTTTGAAGTCTGCGGTTACGCACAGTAACCCAACCGTACAGGGACGTACGCAAAAACTGCTGATTTTATGTATAATACGCGATATCTGATATTACCGCAGAAAAAGGAGGAATTCACATGAACAATCAAGAACCGATCCGTGATGCCAGAACCCTGGGTACGCCCAAAATGCTGATTCTGGGGCTCCAGCATATGTTCGCCATGTTCGGCGCTACCGTCCTGGTGCCTATTCTGGTCCAGTCATACGGACTGCCCTTAAGTATCCAGACCACCCTGCTTTTTGCCGGCATTGGCACCCTGTTTTTCCACGTCTGCACCAGAATGAAGGTTCCCGCTTTTCTGGGCTCATCCTTCGCTTTTCTGGGAGGCTTTGAAGCGGTAGCCAATCTGAATCAGGGGATTTACGCCGACATGGCCGCTCAGGACAAGCTGGCCTACGCTCTGGGAGGCGTGGTGATCGCCGGTCTTCTGTATGTGGTTCTGGCCGCCATCATCAAAGCGGTAGGCGTCCACAAAGTCATGCGTTTCCTGCCCCCGGTGGTCACCGGCCCTATCATTATCCTCATCGGCCTGAATCTGGCCCCCTCCGCTGTGAATAACGCCCAGACCTGCTGGTGGCTGGCCCTGGTTGCCATCGCCATCATTGTAGTCGCCAACATCTGGGGCAAAGGCATGATCAAGATCATTCCCATTCTTCTGGGCGTGGTCGGTTCCTATATCGTAGCCCTGGCAGCCAACGCTCTGGGCGCCACCAACGCCGCCGGCGCGCCGCTTATCGATTTTACCACTGTGGCACAGTCCCGGATCGTGGGAATCCAGCCCTTCATGATTGCCAAATTTGATCTGACTTCGATTCTCGTCATGGCTCCCATCGCCGTTGCCGCCATGATGGAGCATATCGGCGACATGTCTGCCATCTCCGCCACCGTAGGCGAGAATTTCATTGACGATCCCGGCCTTCACCGGACCCTCATCGGCGATGGCATCGCCACCTCCCTGTCCGGTCTTTTCGGCGGTCCGGCCAACACCACCTACGGCGAAAACACCGGCGTCCTGGTTCTGAGCCGGGTCTACGACCCCAGGGTCATCCGCCTGGCGGCCATTTACGCCATCATACTGTCCTTCAGCCCGGCCTTCGCCGCCATCGTCAACTCCATTCCCACTGCCATCATCGGCGGCGTCAGCTTCATCCTTTACGGCATGATCTCCGCCATCGGCGTGCGCAACGTGGTTGAGAATCAGGTGGACTTCACCAATTCCCGGAATCTGATCATTGCCGCCATTATCATGGTATGCGGCCTGGGCTTCACCGGCGGCATCACCTTCAATATCGGCGGCGCTTCCATCACTCTGACCGCTCTGGCCATCGCCGCCATCGCAGGCATCGTCCTCAACGCGATCCTGCCCGGCAAAGACTATACCTTCGGCGAGCCTGCCTCGTCAGACGGACGGCCCTCCGGCGATTTGGGACGGTACTAAAATGGCAAGAATCGATTATTCATACATAGTGAAAAACTTCAGGAAACTTCAGAAAACGGAAGGATCTCTGTAAAAAAGCTATTGAAAATTTTCTGATAGGGGCATATAATAAGAAAAGGAACAACCACCTCTACAAGAGGTTGGCCGAAAGTTTAGGTAGAAAATCCACCCTTGACTCGTCCAAAGTATACAAGGGTGGTTTTTCTATAGGAAAAACGCTACTGGCTTATCAAAATGATAAAGGTCAGCAATGCGAGAATGAACATCCCGAAGGCCATCAGGTCTTTAAAATCGAATTTCATCCGCACCACCTCCCATCTATGTAGGATGGAAGGCCAACACCTTGCAGTGACATGATTGTTCCCACCCTTATCTTATCACAGGTTAGGGAATCTTTCAATGTGAAAAACCTTGTTTTCGGAAGTTCCACTTCCGATGGAAGGGCGTTTAAGATATCGTTTCATACAAGTGCTTTTGGCTTTGGTAGGGGTGCTATGGGGAGAGATACACAAGAGATTTTGCGACCTCGATTCAATGACTCACAATGGCCCATGTCGTCAATCAGTCCTTCCAACTGAAAAAATATATCACAATGCCTCTTATGCCGGATCATGAGAGTACAGTCCAGACAGCAGCGCAGGTACTGAAAAACGCGCGTCCGAACGGCAGCATCTGTTACCGCAAATTCAAAAAACAACAAGGAGGATATCTATGGAAAGAAAGATCATTCACATTGACGAAGAGAAATGCAATGGCTGCGGCGCGTGCGCGGCGGCATGCCACGAGGGCGCTATCGGTATGATAGACGGCAAAGCGAAACTCTTAAGAGACGACTACTGCGACGGCATGGGGGACTGTCTGCCGGAATGTCCCACGGGAGCCATCACTTTTGAGGTGAGGGAGGCGGCTGCCTACGACGAGGCCGCGGTCCTGGCCAACAAGCAGGGCCGAACGCGACGTCAGGACATGGCTCCCCACAAGGAGCCGGAGCCGCATCCCGGACACCCGAATCACCACCCCCAGCACCCGGCTCCCCATCCGGAAGGCGGCTGTCCCGGCTCGCGGATCCGGCAGATGAACCGGAATCCTCAGGCCGGATCTCATGGGTACGAAAATCCAGGCATGGATGGCCGCCGGCCAGACGGACCAAGCGGACGTCCCGGCCCTGCTGCTCCATTTCCGGGTCCGGCTGCGCCGTTTCCCGGCCCGGCCCCCACATCACAGCTGAGCAACTGGCCGGTACAGATCAAGCTGGCGCCGCTCCACGCGCCATATTTCAACGGCGCCAAACTCCTTATTGCGGCCGACTGCACCGCCTACGCCTACGCCAATTTCCATCAGGAACTGATCCGGGGCAAAATCACCCTGGTAGGCTGTCCCAAGCTGGACAGTGTGGATTACAGCGAGAAGCTGACGGAAATCATCGCAGGCAACGATATCAAAAGCGTCACCATCGTCCGCATGGAGGTTCCCTGCTGCGGCGGTCTGGAGATGGCAGTGAAAAAAGCGCTGCAGGCCAGCGGCAAATTCATTCCCTGGCAGGTAGTCACGATCTCCATTGATGGAAACATATTGGAGTAGACGAAGGACTGCCAAACACAGTCGCGGCAGCATCCAGCTGCAACCTATAACCTCTTAATTACGGAAGCCGGTACCCATAGGTTTCCAACACATGCAGAGGGAATTCCACCCGCACCGTCTTAAGGGGATCCACCACCTGGCAGACCGCCATATCCGAAAGAAGGGACATCAGCATGCCGGCCTCAAAATTATCTTTGCCTGCGGCTGCCTTCACAAAATCCTTCATAGCCTTGGCCGCCATGTCCCCGGCTTCGTCGAGAGTCGCCGCTGACTGAATGGTCATAACGCGGCCCCGGCAGCTTAAGAACGGCGTAGGCAGAACCGCGGCCTGCTGCCCTTTCACCACGCTCACCCGGACCGTCACCTGGCCTCCGGTCTCCAGACCGCAGATCAGCACCTCTCCATCGCCCATAAGGGCATGAAGATCGCCCATGGAAAGAAGGGCTCCCGGCACGTTCACCGGCAGGTACAGGGTGGAACCTGCCACGATCTTATGACAGTCCATGTTGCCGCCGTGGCTGTCGGGGGTATCCGTGGTAATCCCCGCTCCGGCGGGAGCCGTGCCGATGACGCCGATCATGGGATCCAAAGCGATAGTCAGTTTGTCATCAAACTGAATGTACGGACCGACAGCACCGGAATTCCCAGCAACCTCAGAATCTCCGGCGGCACCGGAATTCCCGGCGGCCTCAAAGTCTCCGGCAGCACCGGAATCTCCGACAGCGCCAGCCGGCCGGTCATCCTTTGGATTCCGCTTCAGGATTGGAAATATCCTGGCAATCCGCTCCGTATAATCCTCATGAAACACGCCGCAGACGGTGGAGGAGCGCATGACGCCCCAGTCCCGCAGCCGGATATTCAGAATTTCCACCTTCAGCACGTCTTCCGGCTCCGCTCCCTCCACATACAAAGGGCCTGTCGCCGGATTCTCGATGGCATTTTCCTTATCTCCCAGAGGCCGCTCCTCGCTGACCACAGCGTCGTCGTAACAGTCCCTGGTCTCAAATACCACCGTATCCCCGCTTTGGCACCGGGCAGCCGGAGCCGCGTCTTTCGTCAGAATCCCGGACACATGATCCCTTGTAATAATAATCCTCTGGCTCATGGATTCGTCATGCCTCCCGGATATACTGGGCCAGCTGCTTATCCCACACACAGATATGGTCTACCAGCCACTGGGCCACATTTTTCCTTACCGCCTCCACAAAGGCTTCAGAAGGACCCTCTTCCTCTTCCAGCATCTCGTTCAGCTGGCTGACAGCCTCCTCAAAGGCCCTGTGCTGGGCCTTGTGAGCCGCCGCCTGGGGATATTTATATTCTGTCTGCAGCTCCTCCTCATCCGCGAAATGCACATGAACATAATCCAACAGAAAATCCAGCGTCTGTATGGCTGTGCGCTTCTGCCCTCCTGCCGCGCAGGCCTTCTCAAGCTTATTCACTCTGTCAATCAGTTCCCTGTGCTGATCGTCAATCAGCTGATTGCCCGTTTTCAAACTGTCGTCAAATACGATCATTGTAAATTCTCCTCTCTTTCCATCTATGATAGCAGGAAACCTGCCTCATTTCGCTGCCGCGGCCGCCTGATTGGCCCTGTCTCCGAATTCCTTCAATACCTCCGCCACGTCCATTCCTTCTCCCACCTTCTGGAGCATCTCCCACCACGCGGTGCGGACATCCGCCCAGCCGGGAGTCACCTGATAATAATTGCCCATATACTGCATGAACATACCGTATTCCGTCATCAGATCGTCATTGGCATAAATCCCCGCCACATCGCGGACCGGCCAGTAATTGGAGGTCTGAACCGCCCTCTTATAGTGGGCGTCGTCCTCCGTCATGTAGCGGATAAAATCTTTGGCCGCCTCAATCCGCATCTCGTCTCCGTTGTCGAAGATCCCGAATCCCCAGATGCCGCCCTGCAGCCGGGGATTTCCGTCCTCCGCCGGAAAAGCCATGGGAAACACATCAAATTCCATATCCTTACTGTTGATGATCAGATTCAGTTCCTGAGACACATTCCAGCAGAAAGCCATGGCCAGTTCTCCGTCGCCGAACAGCGACGCCTCGTCGCCTCCCACGATGGTCGGATCAAATTCGATCCCCTCCAGATCCCTCAGAAGGGTCAGCGCCTTCGCGTTTTCCTCGCTGTCGGTGGTATAAGCCGTATGCTCTTCATTGGTAAACGTGCCGCCATACAGGTTATTCACCAATGCCCTGGTTCCCTGGTCTCCGCCCTGACCGCCGCAGTAGACCACTGCCACCCGCTCCTGACCGTCGGCATAAAGCGCCTCCACGGCCTTGATGAAATCCTCTGTAGTCCAGGTATGCGTGTCCTCATCAATATACTGGAGGGCGTCCGCCGCCTTAAACATCTCATAATTGATGGCCATGCAGTGCGTCGTCATACAGATGGGATACTCGTAATAGATTCCGTCGCCGTCATGACAGGCCTGACGGACTTCTTCATAAATCTGACCTGCGGTTTCCGATTCCCACAGCTCTGTCAGATCCGCCATCAGTCCTCTGCTGCCCCAGTTGGCGACCAGACGCTCCGGTCCTTCCAGGACCAGATCCGGGGCTTCCCCGGCTGCTATGGCCTCCTCAATCTCGCTGTCCCCGGTACTGTAATCCAGATATTTTACATTGACACTGTACTGCGGATATTCGCTGTGAAATCCGGTCAGCAGACTGGATACAGAACTCTGGCTGCCCCAGTTGCCAACCGGATAGGTCCACAGAGAGAGTTCCACCTTTTCTCCGGAACCACCCGCCGTTTCTTCCCCCGCGCTGTCTTGCGGCAATTCTTCTCCGCCGGATGCGTCTCCCTGTACTGCCGTATCGGTTCCCGTTCCGGTCGCGCCCTGCCCGGCGTTTCCATTGCCGCCGCAGGCCGCAAGTACGGATGTGGTCAAAAAACATACCGCCGTTATCCATGCCCATTTTTTCTTCATTGTCCAAATCTCCTTATTCTTACGGCCCCAGAAATCGCTCCCAGTCAGCCGATCTTTTCCCTCTTCCGCAGATCTCACAGATATCTGCACAGGATCCGCGTCACCTCATCCATATCAATCGGCTTCGCGATATGGGCATTCATGCCGGAATCCATACATTTGCGGATATCGTCCTCGAAGGCATCCGCGCTCATGGCGATGATCGGGATCGTGGCCGCATCCGGCCGGTTCAGGGCGCGGATTTCCCTGGTGGAATCATAACCGTTCATATTCGGCATGCGGATATCCATGAGAATCGCGTCATAGTATCCCACCGGAGACTGCCGGAACTTATCCAGACAGATCCTGCCGTCCTCCGCCCACTCAAGCTCCAGTCCCATATCCGACAGAAGCTCCTGGGCAATCTCCCAGTTCAGATCGTTATCCTCCGCCAGAAGGATTCTCCTCCCTCTCAGGTCTGCCTCCTCCGGCGCGTCCGCCTCCTGGACCGACATATCGGAGGCCTGCTCTTCCGCCTTTCGGAAATCCAGTATCACATGGAATTCGCTGCCTTTGCCAGGTTCGCTGGCGACCTGAATATCGCCTTCCATCATATCCACGATATACTTGGTAATCGCCATGCCCAGACCGGCGCCCTCTGTCTTCTGGACCCGCGCATTGTCCTCTCTCATAAAGGACTCAAATACCCGTTTCTGGAATTCCGGCGTCATTCCGATTCCCGTATCCCTCACCCACACATGGGTGCGCACATAATCGTCTCCCCTGGGGGAGGCCTCCTGAGAAAGCTTCAGCCAGATGGACCCTCCGTCAGGCGTAAATTTCACCGCGTTTCCCAGAAGATTCAGAAGCACCTGATTCAGGCGCACGCTGTCCGTATATACCTTTTTCACATAAATATTGTTGGCAGATACCTCAAAGGTCTGCTTCTTCACATTTACCTGAGGCTGAATGATATTGGTGATCCCCTCCAGCGTCTCCTTCAGAGATACCGGTTCATGGGCCAGAGTCATCTTGCCGCTCTCGATCTTGGACATGTCGAGAATATCATTGATCAGACCCAGAAGGTGTTTGCTGGAAAGGGATATCTTCATCAGGCAGTTCTCAACCTGCTGCGTGTTATCCAGATGCGCCAGGGCTACCGCCGTCATGCCCACAATCCCGTTCATGGGCGTCCGGATATCATGGCTCATGTTGGAAAGGAACTCGCTCTTGGCCCGGTTGGCGTGCTCCGCCGCCTGTCTGGCCTGTTCCAGACTCTTCATCTGCTGATGCATAAGGTAATAATAATAGGAAAACACCACAAGCATGGCGACCAGAATCATGCTGCAGCTGATCCTGGCAATCCGTACCCACTGGCTGCCCAGGCTGTTGACCGCTTCGTCCAGAGAGCCATAGGGAAGGAACAGCATCAGATACCAGTCGGAATAGGCCAATGGACTGCAGTACAGATACCGCCGTTCCCCATCAATCACAAATTCCGTGGAATAATTCTGCCGGCCCGCCATGGCCTTATCCAGCTGGGCCAGATACTCATCGGCCGTCTTGCCGCCGATGCTCTCGTATTCCGTTCTCACCCGGTCGAAATAATTGTCATGATTTACATCGATTCCCCGAAGGATAAAGCTTCCGTCTCTCCGGATAATGAAATGGTAAATCCGGGCGTCACTGGAGCCCAGCGCCAGCGTCTCGCTGATATAGGAAACCGGAAGGGCAGCCACCAGGGCAATGCTCTCCTCCCCATTGGACATGACATAATCGGCCGGAATGCCCATAAGCAGCACCTCCTCGCCGGTGCTGTCGTAACCTATGGCCATCTTTTCCTCGCCGTTTGTCAGAGAATTAAAGAAACCGTCCTTACCGGACACCTCCACCAGGTCTCCGTAAAGCATGTCAAAAGTTCCATCGGAACTGTAAAAGGCCAGATGGTCGAATCCCCGGGCCCTGGCGTGATAGCTGAGGGCCACACGGATGGAACGTTCGCTGGATTTGCTCTGAGGCGGGACAGCGTCCACAAGAGCGGACACCTGGGACAGACGAAGTTCTACGGTAGTCTGAAAATGAGCCGCCGCCCTTTCGCTGAGACCGGACATGTAAATCTCACCGATCTCGCTGATAGTCTCGGCGCTCTTTTTATTCATATACCTCGTCTGGTAGACAAACATGAATACACAGAGTGTGGCCACCAACACAATACTGACGATCAGAAATCTGGCCGTTCTTCTATTCATCTGGTGAGTCCTCCTCAGTGATTAGTTTCAAATGAAGAAAGCCGGCGCTTTGTCAAGACCAAGCCGTGCGCGCTCAAAGCCATCGGCTTTTCGCTCACGGGCTGGCGCCCTGCCAATCCAAGCCGTGCGCGCTCAAAGCCAGAGGCTTTTCGCTCACGGGCTGGCGCCCTGCCAATCCAAGCCGTGCGCGCTCAAAGCCAGAGGCTTTTCGCTCACGGGCTGGCGCCCTATAGAAATCGCTGCCCCCAGAGCTGTACACATGCAAGCATGCACAGCCCTGGGGGCGACGATTTCTGCACGGCTTGTAGCTTTCGTGAACATTATACCACCAGTTATTCAAAAAGTACAGTATAGGAAAATGTGTATTTTGTTTTCAAATTCTAAAATATATATTAAATTGCTCTGCGGCCATGATTGGTCATTCATCTGCCGCGTCGCACAGGAAAACAGCCGCGCCTGCATCATAGGCCATGACCGGTTTTCCAAACACCTTTGCCCTGCAGCCTGGAATCTCGCCCGCCAGAACCTTTCCGGACGCTTCGTACAGCTCCATGATCAGCTCCGGCTTCACCGGACAGGTACCATGGGAGGGGTAAATCTTATCGAAACGGTCCGCGAATCTCTGAAGACGCAGCAGGCTGTGGCGGTAGGCGTGCATCTCGCGCTGTACCCCAAACATGAATATCCTTCCGTCCTGGACCGGATCCCCGGTAAAGATTCTCCGGTTTTTCTCGTCCAGAACCGCGATACTGCCAGGGGTGTGACCCGGAAGGGCTATGATAAGAAGGGGCCTGCCGCCCAGATCCAGCACATCCCCGTCCCACACCGGAACGATCGTCCCGCTGCCGTGGTTTCCGTGATAATAATTGGAGCACTCCGCCGGATTCATATAAAAGCTTTCAAACTCATCGTTGCTTCCGATATGATCCCTATCAGCATGAGTATTCAGAAGGAAAAGAGGCAGGGATGTTTTCTCCTCCGCCAATTCCTTCGCGTTTTTCGTCATCATGCCGCTGTCAATCAGAAGCGCCTTTTCCGTTCCCGCAAGCAGGAAAAACCTTGCGCCCTCTTCATCAAACTCCCATGTGCTTTCATCAATTTGCGATACCTTTACCGACATACCGAATCCTCCTCTTCATACTCCACATAATCCGCGTGAAATTCCGCGTTGATCTTCGCAATCTCCTTCTTTCCGTCGATGTAGTCCCGATACATGTCCCAGAGGTCGATTCCGCAATCCTCCAGACCGTCGTCAGCCGGCAGCCACTGCCGGATCAGCGCGATACGTTCCTCTTTGGTCGTATCCTTGATCAGGGTACTCTTCTCTTTCATGGGTTCCATGGCAATATCTCCTTTCTTTTTTGGGTGTTTCGCCTAGTCTGTATTATACGGATTCCTTTTCCCCCGCACCGGCGGTCAGCCGCACAAGCTCTTTCGCCGCCGCGCTGAGAACATCGTCCTGCCGCTTCAGCAGCGTAACGAAGCGGACGGGCGTTTCCTCCGCAAGAGCGATGCGGTACAGCTCCGGGCTTTCATCGTCCTTTAAGAAATCCTCCGGAACAAATCCGATTCCCAGATTATTTTTCACCATGGGAAGAATCAAATCCGCTGTGGCAACCTCGATCACGGGAGAATAAATAAGCCCCTTCTCAGAAAACCACTGGCTGTACATCTCATAGGTTCTGGTATTCGCAGCAAGCGAGATCAAAGGGTATTCCGCCAGATCGCGCAGGGACATCTCTGTCCCGACAAGACGGGAAAAAAACGGGCCGCACACAGCAGTTTCCTGCACTCTCTTCAGCGCTTTTGATTTCAGCCCCCGGATATCCCCCGTCGGCGTCGTGACGATGGCAATATCCACAAGGTGATTCTTCAGCGCCGCCACCGCCTGATTAATCGTGTAATTGAGAATATTGAGGCGGACGCCGGGATACTGCCGCCGATATTCGTTCAGCACAGGCAGCAGAAAGGTATGGAGGGCAACCTCGGTCGCCCCCAGGGACACCACTCCGTTTTGCAGGGTCTTCACCCGGTCCAGCTCTGTTTCCGCAAAAGCAATCTGCTCAACCGCCACCTTTACCCGCGCATAGAGGCGCTCTCCTTCCGGAGTCAGACGGACTCCCCGGTTGGAGCGGACGAAAAGCGGACAGCCCAACGCGTGTTCCAGATTTTTGATTATCCGGGTCACGTTGGGTTGATTACTGAAAAGGGCATTGGCGGCAAGGGTGACGTTCTGATATTTCGCGACATAATAAAAGGTCTTGTAATAATCAAGGCTGATGTTCATATCATCCACCATTACCATATAAATTTAAAATATTTATCATATCAAATATATATTTTTGATATGTCAATATCTGTATTATAATAGGGACTGCGTTTGCCCGTCAAGTCTTTTTCCAGCCGACGCGAATCACGCATTTATTTTCAAAACAGGAAAAAGGTGAAAGAAATGAATCGAGATCTGACCATTGGAAAACCGGATACGGTGTTATGGAGATTCTGTGTTCCCCTGTTCGGAAGCATTATCTTTCAGCAGCTTTATAATATCGCGGACAGCTTTGTCGCAGGAAAATTTGTGGGCGAGCAGGCCCTTGCCGCCGTGGGAAACAGCTATGAGATCACGCTGATTTTTATCGCCTTTGCCTTCGGGTGCAACATCGGCTGTTCCGTCACGGTATCTCAGCTGTTCGGAGCCAAACGGTTCCGTGATATGAAAACCGCGGTCTGTACAACGCTCATTGCCAGCGGCGTTCTCTGCGGTCTTCTGATGATAACCGGACTTGTGTTCAGCGGGCAGCTGCTTCGGCTGATCCACACGCCGGACGAGGTGTTTGCGGCGTCAAAGCTGTACCTTGACATCTACATTTTAAGCCTGCCCTTCGTGTTCTACTACAATGTGGCGACCGGCATTTTCTCGGCGCTGGGAAACTCCAGGACGCCCTTTCTCTTCCTGATGTGCTCCTCCCTCGCCAATATCGGCATGGATATCCTGTTTACCACATCCTTTTCCCATATCTTCACCCACGGAGTGGACGGCGTGGCGTGGGCCACTTTTCTCTGTCAGGGCGTCAGCTGTATCCTGGCGCTAATCTTTGTGTTCCGGACCTTCGCCGCGTTTCGGATCAAAGAAAAGGCCCCTCTGTTCTCATGGCCTCTTCTGGGAAAAATCGCGGTCATCGCCGTTCCCAGTATCCTGCAGCAAAGCTTTATCTCTTTCGGCAACATCATTATCCAGGGAGTCATCAATACCTTCGGAACCAGCGTCATGGCCGGCTACTCGGCTTCCGTGAAGCTGAATAATCTGGTCATTACCTCCCTCACCACCATCGGAAACGGGATCTCCAATTTCACGGCCCAGAATATCGGGGCCGGAAAACGCCCCCGGGTGCGTACGGGTTTCCGCGCCGGGCTGAAGATGGTCTGGCTGCTGTGCCTGCCTCTTGCCGCGCTCTATTTCTTCTGCGGGCAGACTCTTGTGCGCATCTTTCTGGATAATCCCAGCGCCGCGGCTCTGAGGACCGGAACGCAGTTTCTGCGAATTGTGGCGCCCTTCTATTTCGTGGTGGCAGCAAAACTGGTCGCAGACGGCGTTCTGCGCGGCGCAGCCCTGATGAGACAGTTTATGATTACCACCTTTACCGACCTGGTTCTGCGTGTGGTCCTTGCCAGAGTTCTATCTGTGACCATTCTCGGCTCAGCCGGCATCTGGCTGGCATGGCCCATCGGCTGGACGATCGCGACCGCAATGTCTCTTGGATTCTACCAACTCGCCGCAGGTCCTGCCTATGAGCACCGCTGAGACAGTAAAAGACAAACAGCGGCGCGAAACGGATCACTTCCGAAAAAACCGGTCAGTTCCCTTCTCCCTCATAGCCTGATAGATCTCTGCGCTGTCATACTCCGGCGCAAAAAGCCGGGCCGCTCCACAGTATACAGCTCCGTCATAAGATCCATCGTGGCCTCCTCTCTGTGCTTTGTCAGAAACTCCTCCAGGATTCCTTCTTTCAGGCAGTCGTCAATTGCCAGATCAATCGCATTTTTCAATGTCAGCCCCTCCTTCAAATGACAGCGTACCCTGCTGACCAGATATGCATACTCATACAGGCGATGGCAATTCTCAGCCATCCGCTCCGCGATTTCTGTCATCTGTTCTTTTTATTCCTTTATCGCCTGACTGCCCTTTTACTTTTCCTCTACTGCCTTTGTCAGCTTTCCGATCATCTCGTCCACTTCCGCCTCCGTGATCACCAGGGGCGGCACAAAACGGATCACACTGGTTCCGGCACTGATGAGCACCATCTGGTTTTCCAGAAGGGCCCGGCTCACGATGGGACCCACCGGGCAGTTAAACTCCAGGCCCTGGATCAGGCCCATGCCGCGATGATCTGTCACACAGTCATGGGTCCGGGCAAATTCCTCCAGCTTCTCCCACAGGTATGCCCCCACCTGGCGCACATGGCTTACCATCTGCCGCTTCTCGAAAATATCCAGCACCGCATCCGCCGCCGCGCAGACAAAGGGATTGCCGCCGTAGGTGGTGCCGTGGTCGCCGGGAACCATGGCCGTGGCTGCCCGGCCGCTGGCCAGAAACGCGCCGATGGGCACGCCGTTGCCCAAAGCCTTGGCCGTCGTCATCACGTCCGGCTTTACGCCGTAGCCCTGCCAGGCAAACATATGGCCGGTGCGGCCCATACCGCACTGAATCTCATCCAGGATCAGAAGCATGTCATGCTCGTCGCAGAGAGCCCGGACGCCTTTCAGGAATTCTTCCGTGGCCGGATAGATACCGCCCTCCCCCTGAAGGGTTTCCATAATGACGGCGCAGGTGTTCTCATTGACCAGGGCCTTCACGCTGTCCAGGTCATTGAAATCCGCAAATTTGATCCCGGGGAGCAGAGGAGCGAAAGGCTCCCGGTAATGGTCGTTGCCGGTGACAGACAGAGCGCCGATGCTTCTTCCGTGGAAGGAACGATTCATGGCAATGATCTCATGGCCGCCGCGGCCGTCCCGGTTGAAGGCGTACCGCTTGGCAATCTTTATGGCCCCCTCTATGGCTTCCGTGCCGCTGTTGGTGAAAAACACCTTGTCCATGCCGGAGGCCCTAAGAAGCTTCTCCCCGGCGCCGATGGCCGGCTGATTATAAAAATAGTTGGAGGTGTGAAGAAGCTTTCCCGCTTGCCGCTGAATGGCTTCCGTGTACTCCGGGTCGTTGTAGCCCAGGCCGCAGACGGCGATCCCTGCCGCAAAATCCAGGTACTCCTTTCCCTCCGAATCGTATAACCTTACACCCTCGCCGTGGTCAAACACCACAGGGTACCGGTTATAAGTTTTATACAGGATCTGTTCCGCCTTCTCGATGGCGGCTTCCTTTGTCAGATTCTTTTCCATAATATAGTCCTTTCTATTTCTCCGGTCTATTCTGCCTTATTGTCGCCGTAATAGTACCGCTCTTCTCTGGAATTTAGGATGGCGGTGCCGATTCCCTTGTTGGTAAAAATCTCCAGCAGAAGACAGTGGGGAATCCTGCCGTCCAGGATATGCACCCGGGACACGCCCTCCCGGATAGCGTCGATGCAGTTCTGCAGCTTGGGAAGCATGCCGCCGCCCAGCTGGCCGCTGTCCACAAACACCTGGGCGTCGTCTACCAGAAGCTCTGAGATCAGGGAATTCTTATCATGGAAATCCCGGTACAATCCCTCCACGTCCGTCAGAAACGCCAGCTTCTCCGCCTTCACCGCCTTGGCGATGGCGCAGGCCGCGTCATCGGCGTTCACATTGTAGCTGAGATAATTGTCGTCATAGCCGATGGGACAGATGATGGGCAGGAAATCCTTCTCCAGCAGATCGTAGATCACCTTGGGATTTACCTCACGGATATCGCCTACGAAACCGATGTCCTGACCGCCGGAATATTTCTTATTGCATTTCAGCATCATTCCGTCCTTACCGCTGATGCCCACAGCCTTCACACCCAGCTCGTTGACCAGCTGCACCAGGCTCTTATTCACCTTGTTCAGCACCATCTCGGCAATCTCCATGGTTGCCTCGTCCGTCACCCGAAGGCCATTGACAAAATGGGGCTCCATACCCACCTTGTTCACCCACTTGCTGATCTCCTTGCCGCCGCCGTGGACGATGATAGGCTTGAAACCAACCAGCTTCAAAAGCACCACGTCCTGAATGACACAGCGTTTCAGCTCCTCGTCCACCATTGCGCTGCCGCCGTATTTCACCACAATGATCTTCCGGTTAAACCGCTGAATGTAGGGCAGCGCCTCCACCAGCACCGCCGCCTTGCGCATAATCTGTTCATCTAACTCCATAACCTGTAACCTCCTATGACCGGTAATCCGCGTTAATCTTCACATAATCAAAGGTCAGATCGCAGCCCCAGGCTGTGGCCGCGGCATTTCCCATCTTAATGTCAGCGATGGCCGTCACCTCCGGCTCTGAGAGAATCTTCGAGGCCTCCTCCTCGCTGTAATCCACTGCCACGCCGTTTTCGATGATCTGAAGCTTCCCGGCCGCGCTCTCAAAGAACAGATCTACCTGTTCCGGATCGAACTGAGCCCCGGAATAACCCATGGCGCAGAGGATCCGGCCCCAGTTAGCGTCATGGCCGAAGATGGCCGCCTTGGTCAGATTGGAGGTAATCACCGCTTTGGCCAGGGTAACCGCCTGAGCCTTGGTCTCTGCCCCCACTACCTTCACCTCAAACAGCGCCGTACAGCCCTCGCCATCCCCGGCAATCTTCTTCGCCAGGGTTTCATTCACATAATAAAGGGCCGCCTTAAATTTTTCGTAATTCTCATCCTTCTTTAAGATCATGGGATTGCCCGCCTGGCCGTTGGCCAGAAGAAGGACCGTGTCGTTGGTAGAGGTATCCCCGTCCACGGAAACCATGTTGTAGGTGTCCGGAACCACCTCGCTTAAAGCCTCCTGCAGCATCTTTTTGGAGATTGCCGCGTCCGTAGTCACAAAGCTCAGCATGGTACACATGTTGGGATGGATCATGCCGGAGCCCTTGCACATGCCGCCTATCGTTACGACTGCGCCTCCGATCTCCACCTGCACGGCCACCTCTTTTTTCTTCGTGTCTGTCGTCATAATAGCCCTGGCGGAAGCCGATCCGCTCTCCAGGCTGCCGCTTAACTGTCCCGCCATCACCTTCACGCCGTTCACGATCCGGTCAATGGGCAGCTGCATGCCGATGACGCCGGTGGACGCTACCAGAACGGAATCCGCCGAAACATCCAGAATTTCCGCCGCCGCGTCCGCGGTAGCCTTGCAGTAACCGTAGCCCTCCGCGCCGGTGCAGGCATTGGCGATTCCCGCGTTGATGACCACCGCCTGGGCCGCGGGAGAATGGTACACGATCTCCTGGTCCCATTTCACCGGAGCTGCCTTCACGATGTTGGTGGTAAATGTACCCGCCGCCACGCAGGGCAGCTTGCTGTAGATCAGCGCCATATCCGGCCTGTCCTTATATTTGATCCCGGCTGCCGCAGCCGCCGATTGAAATCCCTTTGCCGCTGTCACTCCGCCTTCTATGTATTTCAATTCCGTCATAGCTTCCTCCTGTCTCAACCCTTCAGGCCCCTCGCCTGTCTGTCCATATCCTCAATGACAATATCGTAGATCTCTCCCAGAGACGCACAGTATTCCAGTACCTTCCATGGTTCATTGGTGTGATAATGGATCTTGATCAGTTCCTCATCCCCTACAGCCAGGAGGCAGTCCCCCTGAAAATGCTCCGTAAAATAATCACTGATCACATCCTCATCCAAATCTGTTCCTTCGATCAAAAGCTGTGTATCATACCGAAATTCCAGCATATCTTCCTCCTCTTTCTCACGCATCCGCTCTATCTCCGTCTGCTGCTTATCAGTCTTTCTTTTTCCTGCCGTCTGCCGCTTCCGCGTCTGTCCTTTCCTCGGCCTCCTTCTGGAATTCTTTTCTCAGAACTTCCCTGGGAGGCTGAATCTCATTGGCTATGGTGTGCTCGGTCAGCTCGGAAAGCGCCTTGAGCTTCGCGTTAATTAAGGGACGCATGCAGTTGGGAACATGCTCCTGATGCGCCCGGTGGATCGCCACACACTCCTTACAGTTGCCGTGGTAACGGCAGGCTTTCCGGCAGGGACAATGATCCTTATCCCTGTATTCCTCCCTAAACTGTGACGCAAACTCCTCCTGAAGCCGCAGCCCCTCCTGGCGGTTTCCCCTGTGAAACTCCGCCATGGCCGCCAGTTCCTTGGGATTTCCTTCGATTATCATACGATCCCGTATCCTTTCTTTCTGTTCCGGCGGCCGATGGCTGCACACAGGTTTGGAAAAAACGTTCCAATGTCCCGACCCGGCCGCCGATGGCTGCACACGGGTTTGGAAAACCGTTCCGCTGTCCCGACCCGGCAGCCAAACCCGGCCGCCTCCCCGGACATCCTTCCGTCAGTCAACGAACCGCGTGATGTTCTCCTCATTCAGCACCAGATCGTAGACATTGACATCTTCCCGCTCCGTCCAGCCAAGGGAACGCCAGAACGCGTTTCCGATCTCGTTTCTCTTAAAGGCGATCAGCGTTACCTTGCTGATCCCTTCATCCCGCAGAGCGCGGACCGCGTAGCGGACCATCTTATATCCAACGCCGTGCTCCCGGTAGCTTTTCTCCACGCACACATGATAAAAACACGCGGTCCGGCCGTCGTGGCCGCACATGATGGAGCCGACGATCCGGCCGTTCTGCTCCGCTACCACACTGGTATGGGGATTCCGTCGGATAAACCGTTCTACCCCTTCTCTGGAATCATCGATGCTTCGGATCCCAAAACCCTGGATCCCCGTCCAAAGAGCGTATACCTTATCATAATCATCCATGGTCATCTCACGGATGAGGATACTCATGGTTCCCGGCATATTCTGCCCTCGCCTTTCTATGATTCGTTTTCCGCAGGTCTGCGCCATTCTGCCCGGACCAAGCTTCCGCCGCCCAGACATGCCGGCGCCTCCTGCCCGGGTCAACCTTCTGTCGCCCAGACATGCCGGCGCTTCTGCCTGGGGCAAGCTTTCACCGTCCGCATGCCGGCACTTTTGCCCGAACCAGACTTCCACCGCCCGCTCGGGCCTGCGCTTCCGGCCCCTACGGAAATACCGCGATCTGCTTCAGCCCTGTGTTCTCCGGCAGGCCGAACATCAGATTCATATTCTGCATGGCCTGTCCGGCGGCGCCCTTCACCATATTATCGATGGCGCCCATCATCACCAGACGGTTGGTCCTGGGATCGATCTGGAAAGCGATATCCACGAAATTGCTTCCCTCTACCCAACGGGTCTGAGGCACCATGCCCGGCTCCATCATTCGGATGAAATATTCCTTTTCATAATATTTATCGTAAGCCGCCTTCACCTCCTCCGCCGTCACCGGTTTCGTCAGCGTTCCGTAAATGGTGGCCAGAATTCCCCGGTTCATGGGAACCAGATGAGGCGTGAAACTGATGGTCACCGGCCGGCCCGCCGCATAGGAAAGCTGCTCCTCAATCTCCGGAGTATGCCGGTGGCTGGCCACGCCGTAAGGCTTCATGCTCTCGTTAACCTCACAGTAAAGGCTGGGAACCTTGGCGCTTCTCCCGGCCCCGGAGGTACCGGACTTGGCGTCAATGATAATAGTGTCCGTATCAATCAGCCCTTCCTTCACCATGGGGTACAGAGTGAGGAAAGAACAGGTAGGATAACAGCCGGGATTGGCAACCAGCCGGGCTTCCTTAATCTTCTCCCGATTGATCTCCGGCAGACCGTAGACTGCCTCGGGAAGAAACTGAGGCGTAGGGTGCTTCAGCTTGTACCACTGCTCATATACTTCCGCATCCTTAATGCGAAAATCCGCGCTCAGATCAATAATCTTCGTCCGGGACAGAATCTCTTCCGTCACCTGGGACGCACAGAATCCCTGAGGCGTAGCCGTGAAAATCACATCCGCGATCTCTGAAAGCTTTGCCATATCATCATCTTTGCAGGGCTCTTCCACCAGATGAGACACGTTTCTGTAAATAGAAGCAAAATCTTCTCCCACGTAACTTCTGGAACCGTACCACACGATCTCCACATCTTCTCTCTGCAGAAGCAGCCGCGCCAGCTCCGCGCCGGCGTATCCTGTGGCGCCGATAATTCCAACCTTGATCATTCCTTTTCCTCCGTCCATGCTCTGTCACCGTTCGAATCGTTTTTCCATAATCAGCCATCTGCCATCTGAAAGATTTCCTCAGGCAGTCCGCTGCTGCCCGAAAGTTTTTCCGCAGGCAATCCGCCGCGCCTCCTTATGGAGGCATTCTCTTAAGCGGGCGCTATTCATTATAGTGATTTTCCTATTACAATGGAAGTCCTTTTTTCAAATATTTTGCATTTTCTTCTTTTTGTACAGCCTTCCGCCCTTTTTGCGGCTGCCTTCTGTACATTTCTCATAATTATACATTATTTATGAATAATATGCAACTATATTTTATTATATTTTTCCCCGGACGCTCCGTCCCAGTGAAAATGTTAAAATAATTGAAACAAATTGTCCCTTAAATCCAATATTTATACAATCCCTGAAACTTTTTTATTTTCCTCTTGCATTTCTCTGCAACCTGTTGTATATTTATGAAAGTCAAATTTCAAAGGAGGATATCATTTTATGAAAGAAAAAGTAATTCTGGCCTATTCCGGCGGCCTTGACACTACAGCGATCATTCCCTGGCTGAAGGAGCATTTCGACTACGA
>CANQRW010000055.1 GCA_947626365.1 uncultured Lachnospiraceae bacterium | reverse complement strand
TTCTTGTTCTTATCATCGTCCACGAAGCAGACCACCGTGTCATTGACATAGCTGCTGGTGTGGATCTCCTTTAAGATCACGGAGCCCGAAGTCCCGGCCCCGGCGATGAGGATCCGCTTCCCGTCCCGTCCGTTCTTCCGGAACCGCTGTCCCAGCAGGGACATATAGATCCGGTAAGACAGGCGTACAAACAAGGTCCCTCCGCACAGCACCGCAAAGGAGATGATAAAGTAGCTCCTGGGCACGGACAGCTGCAGGAGCATCATACCCGCGATCTGCAGGAGGGAGGCGACTCCGCAGACCCCGATGATGTTCAGGGCCTCGCGGACGCCGGCCACGCTCCACATGGTGGCGTAGAGTTTCCGCAGAAAAAAGACCGCCAGGGTGGCGGCTATGTAGCAGGGCAGGTACTGAAGCACTGCCCGCGCGTATTCGATTGGGACGGAGGCCCATTTCAGGTCGAACCGGACCAACAGACCAAATGCGGCGGACAGGCAGACGACTGCCACATCAACCGCCATGAGCATCAGCATCCGTACCCTTTTATCCCTGGGCATGTACCTGTTAACAAAACCCTTTTCTTTTTGTACCATTACAAATCATTCTGTATCCCTTCTTAAGCTTTGCCGCTGGAATTACACCGCGACTGTCATCCTTCCGGTTCTCTCTTCCGGCAGACCGCTGCCTCTGTTCGGAAGTTCGGTTCCCTCGTGAGGGATTGCCGCCACCCGGCTGCCCGCCCGATAGCAATTCTTTCCGTCCTCATCCTTACTGATTTCCAGAAGGGTATAATGGTCCGGCAGTTCGGCCGTCACCTGCATATCGCCGTACCAGACCTTCTGACGGATATCTTCATTGACGATGAATCCCAGAGGGATCACCACATCCTCCCCCCACAGCATCTTTCGGATCTTGGCAATCCGGCTGGAAAACCGTATCTTCTCAATATTATCCATCATAGACTCCAGCGGTCCGGAAACCCTGTAAATGCTGCTCTCTTCCGATTCCCTGAGTACATAAGAGGCTCTGACCACATGGTCTTTTCCTGATATTTCTTCCAGAAAACGGGCGTCCTGCTCCATCAGCGGAAACATGGAAAGATGTCCGGCGGAAATCAGCCTGGACATGGCAGGAATTCGCTCCAGGCGGCGGAACAATGGCTCCGTCTCCTGGCAGGTAAGGAACACACAGCCCCGGAACAGCGGTTCCACATGGATCACGCTCTGCCCCTGATGTCTCCAGTTCCGCTCATTGAAGATGAGGAACACGTCCTGATACATATAGGGCGGCACTGTACGTCGGATTTCCTTCACCAGCGCCTCTTCCCCGTCTGCCCATGTCTTTATCATGTACCACAGCATCTGACCTGCCCTCCTTCTTTTTTCAATACTGGAAATGTATTCCTGAATCATTTTTCTTTCATACTGAGATATATTCCTGAATCATCCTTCTTCCATATTGAGATGTATTCCTGAATTACCCTTCTTTAATACTGAAATGCATCAGAAAAAGGCCGCTTTTCGCAGCCCTTTTGTCTCTGTTATAATACCGCCTGTCCCTTCAGGCAGTCTTTCTTACGCTTTCCACAGGAACTTCCGCAGATATGTCTCTTCCAAACAGATGAACCGATATCCTCACGGCGTTCTTCTTCACCTGATCGATCACGGCAATATTTCCCTCAAAAGCCCCTTCTATGACAGCCACGCTGTCTCCCGGCTCCAAAACCGTCAGCTTCTTCTTTTCCTGCACTCCGCCGCTGCCTGCCAAATCCTCATGGGACAGAATCGGAACGTACCTCCCTGGCGTCTCGATTAGCGCTTCTATTCTTCCGTATGTTACTTCCCGGCGGATGTCGTCGTTTAGGATGATTCCCATCCGCACTTCCTTGTCCTGCCCGGCGACTGTAAGGCGCACCGACGCGTACCGCTGCCGAAACCGATATTCCAGAATACGGCCCCCGCACCGCTCCAGCGGCCCCGACAGGTAAGAAACATGGCCCCTGCCGTTGGTCGCCGCGTAGGAAAGCCGCACCACATGATCTCCATCCAAGATGCTGTCCAGAAATTGGGTCTCCTCCTTCTCCAGGGGGACGAAGACAAACTCTCCGGAGGTCATCATCTTTGACATGGCCGGAACCTTTTTCAAATGAAAGAACAGCTCTTCCGGTTTTTCTGATGTGATAAACGCGTAGCCGGGGAATATCCGCTCCACATGCACCTGATTCTCCTGTTTCCTGCACCGGAGCTGTTCATGATACGCTACAAAGCACTCTCCGTACAGTTCCCGGGGAACAATCCGGTTCATCATTTTCACCAGCTTTTCTTCCCGTCCCGTGTAGGTCTGTATCACGTACCACAGCATAACAGCCGCTTCCTTTCTTCTGCCCGGATACTGCTTACAGATTCAGAGACGATATCCGGCGTCTTCACCTTCCGAAAGGGTAAGCTCCGCCATTCCGTCCTGCCCCTTGCGGGCAGCTCGGATGACTGGCGCCAATGCAGACCATCGCCCGGAGCATCGACAATCCCACGCTCCGGCTATGTCGTGGCCGTTATAACCCCTTTCAGGAAAACGTCGTCACAAGGCTCACGAATCCCATCCAGGTTTTGTGTTCAGGGGAAGTATCCATAATGAAACTTTGAGCTGTCGCAGAGTGTCATACTCTGCGACAGGGTTCTTGTTTATCTTATTTCTTACTTCCAAAAGGATTTTACAAGAGAATAGGCCGTTTGTCAATAAGTAAGCGCTAAGTTTAGCAGGTAATATTAACCTTAATATTGACCTTCCTCGGGTCTTTTCCAGGGTCTGACAGGCTTTTTTGCAGCAAAAACGGAGTTTTTAAGCCGTCAAAAATGATCTCTGGCAATCATATGAAATTTATGCGGATATTCTTATCTTTTGACGTCTGAGGATCAACGAATCATCCTGGCTATAAGCCGTCAAATGCGCCGTCAGATGCGCCGTCAAAAATTCAGGAATTTGCAGGAAAAATATGGAAAAATAGAGGTTTGTCGCAGAGTATGACACTCTGCGACATTCTAATAATAATCTGTAATTCTGATCCATCCCCGACTATTTCCATTCGTTATTGACAATTGATTTAAAATCAATCACAATTAAGTAAATCGTAAACAACCAAATATTGGGGGCGCTGATGTTTATTGGCAGAGAACCGGTGCAAAATGAAAAATCCAGCAGCCTGCATGGTTACTGGATTTTTCGATAACGGAAGCGGTGGGATTCGAACCCACGAGCCCTTAAAAAGGACTACCTGATTTCGAGTCAGGCCCGTTATGACCGCTTCGATACGCTTCCTGAAAACTACCTTTATATAATATCCGATAACAGGTGTATTGTCAACACACCTGTTATCTTAGTTTTGCCTTAAATTTTCATAAATTTTCCTGGCTCCCTGAAAATACTACTGGCCGAAGAAGGCATTGATTCCTGCCAGCAGTCCTTCCGCCAGCGTATCCAGGCGCCCGTCGGAGTGATCGGATACCTTGTCTCCCAGCTCAATATCAACGGACGGAATCGTGGAGTAGGAAGTCTGGGTCAGGTCCATCTCCATGGCGCCGCCTGAGAAAATCTTTACGCCGGCGCCCTTAAGGCCGCCAATCAGGCTCTCTCCCAGAGCATGATGCTGCTGCCAGTGAGATTTCACCGGCTCCATGTTCCGGTAGGAAGAGGTGTTGGGAACGCTCATATAGAATGCTCCCTTGTCGCTGGCAGTGGAATCCCAGTGAAGAGCGATATGGCAGTCGGACGCGTTGTTTGCAATGACCGTGCGGGCAATATTGTCCAGCTGAACATCATCGCTCTCCCGAATCATCAGAACATCATAGCCTGCAGCCAGCAGCTTGGATTTCAGTTTCTTGGCCAGCGCCAGGGTCACTTTAGGCTCCGCCGTGCCGTCTGCAAATGTCATTCCGCTGGATACGGCAGTCGCCGTGGTCGCTCCCGCCGCCGTACTGCCGCCGGTTACCTTCGCCGTGCCGTCCGGATGGCACAAGGTCTTCACGGATGAGCCGCCGCTGGTTCCGTGGCCTGCGTTGACACAGACGGTGATTCCCTTTCGGTTAGAACCGGATGCCTTGTAAAGCATGGCCGCTCCGGAATTAATCTTGGAAAATTCCGCGTATTTCCAGGAGGAATTCAGCTTCACCTCACCCTCAGCCGCCGCTGACGCCGCCTGAGTCTCAGGCTCCTTCGCAGACAGGTACCGGGAAGCCACATAGCACTGCTGATCCTTATAAAGCACTTTGCTCCACTCGTCTCCCCTGCCGATCCGCTTTACTGCCTCTCCCATCTTCAGAACGCCTATCACCTGACTGGAAGTATTCCAGGATGCCCGCACATTGATATCTGAACCGGTAGCGTAAACTGTCTCATCCGTCTCCGCAAACGCCGGTTCCGCCGCTCCGTTCTCTGCCGCCGGCGCGTTTCCATCTGTCGGCGCGCTTCCCTCTGCCGGTGCGCTTCCCTCTGCTGACGCGCCAGCCGCGGTTTCCTGACTCCCTGCGGCTCCGTTCTCCGACCCGCTCTCTGCCGGGTCCGCCACTGTCGCTGTTCCCTCCTGGGAAGCTGCCGTCATACCCGGGCCGCCGCTGTAATCTACGCCGCCTGCCGCCGTATTCGATACCGCAGCCTTCGCAGTCCCTGACACCGTATTTATTGCCCCAGTCTTCACAGTCTCTGAGGCGTCTCCGCTTCCCGGTGCCGCGCCGGCAATTACTTCCGTTCCTGCGTTCACAGCCGCATTGACCTCAATAGGCTCATACCTCTGACATCCTGCAGCCAGCATGATTACCGCCGCGGCCGCAGCCGACAGCATTATTCTGACCTTTTGATCTTTCTTCATAATATGATGCCCCCTCCCGCTACATAATCTCCATCATAAAATACAACCGCCTGGCCGGGCGTAACCGCTCTCTGCGGCTTGTCAAACCGCACCTCCGCCAGATCCGGCCCTATGGCCTCTATCTCACATTCTGCGCCCCTGTGGGCATAGCGGATTTTCGCGGAAACTCTCATTTTCCCTTGTAACCTGTCTATCCCCATCCAGTTTAGATGGTTACAGGTTAAATGGTCCGTAAATACATCTTCCGCCTCTCCGATGACCACCTCATTAGTATCCGGCCGAATCTCCGTCACGAACACCGGATGGCCCATAGCCAGATTCAATCCCTTCCGCTGACCTACGGTATAGTGAGTAATCCCCAGGTGGCGGCCCAGCACATGTCCGGACTTATCCACGAAATTCCCCTCCGGAAGCTCCGCATCGGAATTCTCCCGGATAAACCGGGCGTAATCGTGATCCGGAATAAAACAGATCTCCTGACTGTCGCGCTTGTGAGCCACAGGCAGTCCCAGTTCCTCCGCCATCCGGCGAATCTGGTCCTTGCTGTATTCTCCTACGGGCATCAAGGTGTGCTGAAGCTGATCCTGGGTCAGGCTGTACAGGGCATAGGTCTGATCCTTGGCCGCCGTGACAGAACTTCGTATGGCGTATCTTCCGTTCCGCAGCCGCTCAATCCTGGCGTAATGACCGGTGGCAATATAGTCGGCTCCGATCTCCATGCTCCGGCTCAGAAGAGACTCCCATTTCACATACCGGTTGCAGGCGATACAGGGATTGGGCGTCCGGCCATGAATATATTCATCGATAAAATAATCGATCACATGGGTTCTGAACTCGCTTTTAAAATTCATTACATAATGAGGAATCCCCAGCTTCCACGCCACTGCCCTGGCGTCTTCCACGGCGCTCAGTCCGCAGCAGCCGCCGTTCTCCGCCGAGACAGACGGCTCTTCATCCTGCCAGATCTGCATGGTGACTCCCACCACATCATAACCCTGCTCCTTGAGAAGCCAGGCCGCTACCGAAGAATCCACGCCGCCGGACATACCGACCACGACTTTTTCTCTGCTCATATGTCAGTCATCTTTCCATAATAATCGGCAGATGATTCTGCCCTACCTATTTTATACCATAACACCGGTTCCCGCAAGACGTAATTTAGCCGCCAATACGAGCAGAGCGTCACTGGCGCTCTGCTCGCATACTGACGTAAAGCCAAATGGGCCGTTGCAGAATGCTGCAGCAGCCCATTTTTATTACGTCAGTATGCAAAAAAGGCGCCAGTGACGCATTTTTTGTATTACGTCAGTATGCAAAAAAGGCGCCTGTGACGCGTTTTTTGTATTACGTCAGTATAGAAGAAAATCAATATTCTTCTTCCTCTTCGCCCTCGCTGATGTCGGTCTTGGGCTTCTGAAGCCCCTTGATCTCAATACCGTTTTTCTGGGCGTAATCCCACAGCGCCGCGTGGATGGCCTCCTCCGCAAGCAGGGAACAATGTACCTTCACCGGGGGAAGCCCGTCCAGAGCTTCCATAACCGCCTTGTTGGTAACCTCCATGGCCTCCTGGACGGATTTGCCCTTCACCATAGTGGTCGCCATGCTGCTGGTCGCCACTGCCGCGCCGCAGCCGAAGGTCTTGAATTTCACGTCGCGGATAATCTGATTCTCGTCGATGTCCAGATAAATCCTCATAATATCGCCGCACTTGGCGTTGCCCACGGTGCCCATGCCGCTGGGGTTTTCAATCTCTCCCACATTCCTGGGATGCTCAAAATGGTCCATTACTTTCTCAGTGTACATAGCTGTTTCTCTCCCTTTCTCCGATTATCCTCCGGCAGGCGCCGCGCTGCCGGAATAATCACCTTTTTCCGCTCTTTCGCATGAAATCCTCGTAAAGAGGCGACATATTCCGAAGTCTCTGCACAATGGCCTTGATCCTCTCCACCACAAAATCTATCTGCTCCTTCGTATTCTCCTCGCTGAGGGTCAGACGCAGGGAACCGTGAGCAATCTCGTGAGGCAGCCCGATGGCCAGAAGCACATGGGACGGGTCCAGAGAGCCTGACGTGCAGGCAGAACCGCTGGAACCGCAGATTCCATCTGAATCCAGCATGATCAGCATGGACTCGCCTTCGATAAACTGGAACGCGAAATTGGCGTTGTTGCTGAGCCGGTTGGCGGGGTGGCCGTTCAGCCGGGCGTAGGGAACTTCCGCCAGAACCCGGCCGATGAGATAATCCCTCAGTTCCGTCTCCTTCGCCGCTCTCTCGTCCATATCCGCCATGGCCAGCTCCACCGCCTTGCCCAGGCCCACGATGCCGGGCACATTCTCGGTACCGCCTCTGCGCTTCCGCTCCTGGGCGCCGCCGTGCATGAAGGAACGGATCTTCACGCCGCTGCGGATATAGAGGAATCCCACGCCCTTTGGACCGTTCAGCTTGTGGCCGCTGGCGCTGAGCATGTCGATGTGAAGCTCATCCACATTGATGGGCACATGGGCGTAAGCCTGCACTGCGTCCGTGTGGAAAAGAATACCGTGTTCTTTGGCAATCTCACCAATCTCACGGATGGGCTCAATGGTCCCGATCTCATTATTGGCAAACATAATGGAGATCAGAATGGTATCCGGGCGAATGGCTTTCTTCAGCTCATCCAGCTTCACCACGCCGAACTCGTCTACATCCAGATAAGTTACCTCGTATCCCTGCTTCTCCAGATACTCGCAGGTGTGGAGCACCGCATGATGCTCAATCTTGCTGGTGATAATGTGTTTTCCCTTGTCCTTATAGGCGTCGGCCGTAGCCTTGATGGCCCAGTTGTCCGACTCGGTTCCTCCTACGGTAAAATATATCTCGTTGGTCTTCGCGCCAATGGATTTTGCTATGGTCTCCCGGGCATCCGCGATCGCTTTCTTGCAGGGAGCGGAAAAATCGTATACCGAGGACGGATTCCCGTAATACTCGGTAAAATACGGCAGCATGGCCTGAACCACTTCCGGCCTTGTCTTGGTCGTCGCCGCGTTGTCCAAATAAATCAGCTGTTTCATCTGCGTACTCCGCCTTTCTTTTTTCTCCACTCTATTATATATCATAATTCCTAGTAATGCAATAGGATTTATCAGAAACCGATGAGAATACCGGCCAGGGCCGCAATGCCGATGTAAGCGATCACATGGATCTTAAATTTTCTCATACAGACGAAAAGGATCACAGCCAGGGCGATTGCCGGCAGATTAAACACCTGGAGAAGATTGCCGCCTGCCAGCATATCCGTTCTCAGAAGGGCCAGCCTGGCAACTCCCAGTCCTGCCGCGGCGATCATGGCTGTGGACGCCGGACGCAGACCCCGGAAAATTCCCTTCACCACCGCGGAATCCCGGAATTTCTCCAGCACCTTGGAAATCAGGATAATGATGATAATGGAAGGCGTGATCAGCGCCAGGGTAGCCAGAACGCCGCCGGCCGGTCCCAGAGTGGTAAAGCCCGCGTAGGTCGCCATATTGATTCCGATGGCCCCAGGCGTGGATTCGGAAACGGCGATCAGGTTCAGAATATCCTGGTTGGAAAACCAGCCGGTCCTGGCCGACATCTCATACAGGAACGGAAGCGTAGCCAGCCCGCCGCCTACGGCGAAGAGCCCGGTCAAAAAAAACTCAATATACAGTCGAACCGCTGTCATCATTTGGCCATTCCTCCTCTCCATACCAGAATATATCCGAACAGGCCCGCGGCCACCACGATCATGGCGGAAGGAATATCCGTCAGAAGGGAGAGCAGAAGCACCACCAGAAATATCCCGACAGACACCTTATCCACCACCGCCTTCTTATAGAGGCGGATCACCGCGTCCAGGATCAGGGCGCAGACACAGATCCGGATTCCGGAAAGGGCGCTGGACACCAGCTTAAGCGAAGCGAAATTTTTCATAAACGCCGCGATCAGCGTGATAATGATCAGAGACGGGATCACAAACCCTATGGTGGCGAAGATACCGCCGCAGAGTCCCTTCCTCTTATATCCGATAAACGTGGCCGTGTTGATGGCTATGATACCTGGCGTACACTGGCCGATGGCATAGTAGTCCATCAGTTCCTCTTCCGTCACCCAGTTCCGCTTTTCCACTACCTCCCGCTGAAGAAGCGGCAGCATGGCGTAGCCTCCGCCGAAGGTACACGCCCCGATCTGAGCAAACACCCAGATCAATTCCATAAGCTCTTTCATTCGTTTCCTCCTTTATGGTTATCAAAATCTTCATGTAATTACACTTATCCTACCCGATTCTCCGCCAAATAGCAACTTTTATTTGCATTTCGGCAAAACGCGTTCTGGCAATGCGTTCTGTCTCCGGGAATCCGGTTCTATGACTGCCGCCTCTGACATAAATTATAATAATTTTCCTGAACGTCCGGGATTTTCATGACAGAATTTTTCAAAAAACACACTTTGATCACCGGCACTCTTTTGCTTACGGCTGCCGGCTTTGCCACAAAAGTGCTGGGATTTTTTTATCGCATCTTCCTGTCCAGGACCATCGGCGCGGAAGGTCTTGGTCTCTACAACATGGTCCATCCGGTCTACGGAATCTGTTTCGCCCTCTGCGCCGGCTCCGTCCAGACATCCCTGTCCCGGCTGATCGCGGCCAATGTCCGCTGCGGGAAGATAATCTTTCGGACCGGCCTGATCATCTCTCTGACTATCGGCATAGCCCTGTCCTTCCTTATGATACGGTTTGCGCAGCCGCTGGCCCGCTATATTCTCCTGGAAGACCGGTGTGCCGGCCTGCTTCCCTTCATGGCCGTATCCGTTCCTTTTTCTGCCATTCACGCCTGTATAAACGGCTATTACTATGGTCTCCAGAAGACCAGGGTCCCGGCCTTTGCCCAGGTTGCGGAGCAGGTTATCCGCATGGGCGCTGTATTTCTGATCGCCGGTATTCTCACAAAAGAGGGCCGTCCCATTACCGTGGAACTGGCTGTGACCGGGCACCTGATTGGGGAAATCGCCTCCTGCTGCTATAGCATTCTGTGCTGCCGGCTGTTCGCGCCTCCCGAAGGGGAAAAACCGGAGGCTTCTGTCGGTGTGCCTTCTGCCGGTGTGCCTTCCGGCGCTGCTGCCGCCGTATCCTCTTCCACTGCTATTGGCACTTCCAGCGCCGCCGCATCCTCTTCCACTGCCATTGGCACTTCCAACGCCGCCGCATCCCTCTGTCATCCTGACTCGGCGGAACCGGTTTCCTTCTTCTCCGGTATTGTCCGGACCGCCCCGGCGCTTATGGCCCTGGCGCTGCCTCTTATGGGCAACCGGCTGATCATCAATCTTCTGTCCAGCGCCGAGGCCATCTGGATCCCTAACCGGCTCACCGCCTGCGGCCTTACTTCCTCCCAGGCCTTCGGCGTCTACGGAGTGCTGACCGGCATGGCCATGCCCTTTATCCTGTTCCCTTCCGCCATAACCAATTCCATGGCGGTTCTTCTGCTGCCCGCCGTCGCCGAAGCCCAGTCCCAGGGCCGTCAGTCCAGAATTGATCAGACTCTGGCCCTGTCTCTCCGCTACAGCCTGTACATGGGTATCCTGTGTATCGGCGTCTTCACCCTCTTTGGGGATGCATTGGGCACCAGCGTCTTCCACGAGCCTTCCGCCGGAAAATTCATGGAGATCCTGGCCTGGCTCTGCCCCTTCCTTTATCTGTCCACCACCACGGGAAGTATCTTAAACGGACTGGGCAAGACAGGCATCACCTTTCTCCAGAATGTGGCCGCCCTTCTTCTGCGGATCGGCTTTGTCCTTCTGGGAATCCCCCGCTTCGGCATCACCGCCTATCTGTGGGGTATGCTTGCGTCAGAGCTTCTCCTGGCCCTTCTCCACCTGTGGTCCCTGCAAAAGCTTGTAACCTTTTCCTGGAACAGCTGGGAAATGATCATCCGTCCCGCCCTGGCTCTCGTCCTGTCCATCGGCATTTTCCGCTTTGTTCAAGGCATCGCTTTGCCTGCGCTTAACTTTCCCGGATTTAACCTCCCCATATTTAACCTCCCCGCATTTGTATCCACATCAATACAGGTTATATTTCTCTCCGCCTGCTACGGCGGCCTGCTCCTGTTGTCTCATATCAGGAAAAATTCCATCTAAAATTCTTGCATTTTTGGTCCGTCCCATTTATAATAGAATGTGTATTGTAAGTGCTTACAACTCCATGAGGTGATACTTTGAATATATATGATGTTTCGGCAAAAGCCGGCGTCTCCATCGCTACCGTGTCCCGGGTTCTTAATGGAAACCCTAACGTCAGCGACAAAACCCGCAGCCGGGTTATGGAAGTCATGAACGCGCTGGGATATACTCCCAATGTGTTCGCCCGCGGACTGGGGCTGAATACCATGAAGACCGTGGGAATCATGTGCTCTGACTCCTCGGACCCCTACCTGGCCCATGCCATCTACTATCTGGAACGGGAGCTTCGGGCCAACGGATACGATTCCATCCTCTGCTGCACCGGCTCCAAGCTGATCAACAAACGCCAGTATTTTGAACTGCTTCTGTCCAAGCGGGTGGACGCCATGATTCTGGCCGGCTCTAAATTCGTGGAGATCGACTCGGCGGAAGATAATAATTACATTATTGAGGCCGCCGCCGACCTGCCCGTCATGCTGGTCAACGGTTTCCTGGATGCGCCCGGTATCTACAGCACCGTCTGCGACGACCGCGACGCCATGTACCAGGTAGCGGACCGGCTGATCAAGTCCGGCCGCCGGAGGATCCTTTACGTGTACACCAGCCATTCCTACAGCGGCGAGAATAAAAAGCGGGGCTATCGGGATGCCCTGGCTGCCAATGGTATTCCAGTGCGGGACGATCTGATCTGCCAGTGCGGCAAGAATATTGCCGCCGCCAAGGAGCTGCTGATCTCTCTGGCAGATTCCGGCCTGGATTTCGACGCGGTCATGACCTCCGACGACTCCCTGGCCGTAGGCGCCGTGAAGTTCGCCCACGCCAGAGCCCTGGACATGCCGAAAGACCTGGCTGTCGTCGGATACAATAATTCCATGATGTCCTACTGCACGGACCCGGAGATTTCCTCTGTGGACACCAAGATCGAAGCCCTCTGCATCACCACAGTCCAGAGCCTGATGCAGGTGTTCGGAGGCGGGGATGTGCCCCGCAAAACCACCATTGCCGCGGATTTCGTCCAGAAACAGACGACGGATATCTAAGATACGCCCAAGGGCCGTACCTGGATTGCGGCGGATGCCAGCCGCGTATTCCAGTTGGAACTGGCTGCAGATTTCGCCAGGAATCCGCCGCGTAAGAACAGGAGTTTCCCATCTGCACGAAGCGGCAGATGCTGAACAAAGTATAATATGATAAAAGGAGGAGTACAGCTATGAAACAATTTATGGACAAGGATTTCCTGCTTTCCACAGACATGGCCAAGACTTTATACCATGACTACGCGGAGCATATGCCCATCCTTGACTACCACTGCCACATCAATCCCCAGGAGATTGCCGAGAACCGGAAGTTCGAGAACATCACCCAGGTATGGCTGGGCGGAGACCATTACAAATGGCGTCAGATGCGCTCCAACGGCGTGGATGAGAAATATGTGACCGGCGACGCCAGCGACCGGGAGAAATTCCAGAAATGGGCGGAGACCATGCCCAAGCTCATCGGCAACCCCCTGTATCACTGGAGCCATCTGGAGCTGCGCAACTACTTCGGTTACCAGGGCTACCTGAACGGCGATACCGCCGAGGAAGTATGGAACCTGTGCAACGCCAAGCTGCAGGAAGACTCCATGACCGTCCGCAACCTGATCAAGCAGTCCGGCGTAACCCTGATCTGCACCACCGACGATCCCGTGGATTCCCTGGAGTGGCATAAGAAGATTAAAGAGGACGAGACCTTTGACGTTCAGGTCCTGCCGGCCTGGAGACCGGACAAGGCTGTCAATATCGAAAAACCGGAGTTTGTTTCCTACATCGCCAAGCTGTCTGAGGTCAGCGGCGTAAAGGTGGAATGCTGGTGCACCCTTCAGGACGCCCTCAAGAACCGTATGGATTACTTCGATTCCCTGGGCTGCAAGGTGTCCGACCACGGCATCGAGTACATTATGTACGAGCCGGCCGATGACAAGGAAGTCAATGAGATCCTGAAGAAGGCCCTGGCCGGCGAGCCCACCACCAAGACGGAGCAGGCCAAGTACAAAACCGCCGTACTCCAGTTCCTGGCCAGACAGTATCACCGCCTCGACTGGGTCATGCAGCTTCACTATGGCTGCAAGAGGGATAACAACGCCTACATGTATCAGCAGTTAGGAGCGGATACCGGCTTCGACTGCATCAATGACTACGCTCCTTCCGCCCAGGCCGCCGATTTCCTCAACGCTCTGAGCGCGACCAACGAGGTCCCCAAGACTATCCTGTACTCCTTAAACCCCAATGACAACGCCGCCATCGGCACCATCATCGGCTGCTTCCAGGGTCCCGGCGTGGCAGGCAAGATCCAGCAGGGTTCTGCCTGGTGGTTCAACGATCACAAGACCGGCATGACCGATCAGCTGACCTCCCTGGCTAACCTGGGCTGCCTGGGCAACTTCATCGGCATGCTCACCGACTCCAGAAGCTTCCTGTCTTATGCAAGGCATGAGTATTTCCGCCGCATTATGTGCGACCTGTTCGGCGGCTGGGTAGAGAACGGAGAGTATCCGGCAGATATGAAGGCTCTGAAGGAGATCGTGGAAGGCATCTGCTACAACAATGCGGTGAAATATTTCGGATTTGATCTGAAAGAGGCTTCTTCCCAGAAATAAACCTTTCACCATGACACTGGCAAAGGCTGTGGGGCTGTGCAGAATGCTGCAGTGAATATTTCTGCGCAGCCCCTTTTCTGTGCCTATTGCTTATCATATTATTTATCTTAAATCATCTGTGCTGATTTTTCGCATCACCCTAATCGTTCTTCTTCTGATCGTTCTTCTTCTGATCGTTCTCCTTCTGCCCTTTCTTACGGTGCAGATAATCTTTCTTGATGGGAGCGCTCCAGTCGGCGGCAATGGGCTGGCTGGCCCGCATCTGGCCCACGGTCATGGATACCGTATCAAAGACGACGCTGGTTCCGACGGAATCCGCGTGATAATCTACGGCTCTGTCCGGGCCGATTCCGTACTGGGCCGCCGTCTGTACCGCATCGATATTAGCGGCCAGGAACAAAAACTCCCATCCGTTCTTCTTTTTCTTCTCCTCGATCATCTTTTTCACCTGATCGCTGGTGTATCTTCTGCTGGCATTCTCATACCCGTCGGTGGTGATCACGAACACCGTATGCTCCGGTACATCCTCCGGCCTTGCGTACTTATGAATGTTGCCGATATGATGGATCGCGCCGCCGATGGCGTCAACCAGAGCCGTGCAGCCCCGGACATAGTACTCATTTTCCGTCATGGCCGGAACCTCCGAAAGCTTCAGCCGGTCATGAAGCACCTCCGTGGCTCCGTCAAAAAGCACTGTGGATACGTAGCACTCGCCCTCCTGCTTTCTCTGTTTGTCAATGGCAGCGTTGAACCCTCCGATGGTGTCCTTCTCCAGGCCGCTCATGGAACCGCTTCTGTCCAGGATAAATACCAGTTCTGTCGTGTTATTCTTCGTCGTGTTGTTCTTCATAGCAAAAACCTCCTTATATGTGTGCATTGATTATCTTATGTACACATTATAGGAGGTTCTGAGACAGAAATGGTCGCATGGGAAGCGACATATCCGATTGTTTGATAAATAGCAGGCCGAGATCAGATTGTTTTGCCTCTCGCTCACCTGCCGGTCAAATCCTTCACCACTTCGCTGGCGATAATCAGTCCTGCCGCCGCCGGCACGAATACAGCGGAGCCGGGCGTCGATCGGCGGCCGGGATTTTCATTCTGTATCTCTTCCCAGCTGTCCTTGGCGGAATCCCCCGCGGATGGGCCTCCGGATCCCGCGCCCTTTCCCGGATTTATCGGCTCTTCCCTGGAATACACCACCTTCAAATGCTTCACGCCCCGCCGCTTCAGCTCCCGGCGCATAACCTTAGCCAGCGGACAGACCGATGTTTTATAGATGTCCGCCACTTCCAGCTGTGCCGGATTCAGCTTATTGCCGGTGCCCATGCTGCTGATGATGGGAACGCCTGCCTCCTGGGCCTGCACCACCAGCCCGATCTTGGCCGTCACCGTATCCACCGCATCCACCACATAGGAATACCGGGAAAAATCAAATTGCTCCTGGTTCTCCGGCAGATAAAAGCACTTATGGACGCAAACTTCCGCATCCGGATTGATATCCATGATCCGCCGCCGCATTACATCCGCCTTATCCTGCCCCATGGTACTGTGGGCGGCGATAATCTGCCGGTTTAAGTTGGTCAGGCACACCTTATCATTGTCAATCAGATCCAGATGTCCCACGCCGCTGCGGGCCAGGGCCTCCGCCGCATAACCGCCCACGCCGCCGATACCAAAAACCGCCACGCGGGAGTCCGCCAGAATATCCATGGCCTCCCGTCCAATGATCGCTTCCGTTCTTGAAAACTGGTTCAGCATAAATCTTCATCTCCCTATAACCATCATTTTGAACATTTCCCCGGCAATTGTCAATACTTTTCGGATTATTGACTTTTCCCCGCGCGGACTGATAGAATAGCAGAAGATAACAAATAGGAATCACCCCAGACCAGGCAGAAGGAAAAACTACAGAAAGAAGGTTTCACTCTATGAAGCATGACGAACAGTTTCTGGACGGTATCGGACAGGAGATCAAAGAAATCCTTTACGGATATCTGAAAGCGGAAAGCATCACCTCCTCTCGGGCAGAACAGGATGCGGAACAATATTTTACCGGCTTTTTCCGAAATCTGCCCTACTGGCAGGAGCACCCGGACCTGGTGGGAGCCTTTCCCATCCCTGACGACCCCTATGGACGCAGCGCCGCTTTTGCCATGGTGCGGGGCTTAGGCCATGACGCCATCGCTTTCGTCCACCACAATGATGTGGTGACGACGGAGGACTACAAACTGCTGCGGCCTCTCGCCTTTTCCCCCGACGAACTGGAGCAGGGCCTTCGGCAGATCAAAGACACCCTTCCCGACGACATCCGCGACGACCTGGAAAGCGGCGGCTATGTATTTGGCCGGGGCGCCTGCGATATGAAGGGAGGCGCTTCCATCCAGATGGCCCTTCTGCGCCGCTTCGGCCAGCTGGCCCTGGAACGTCCGGATGCGCTGCGCGGCACCCTGCTGGTGCTGGCCGTGCCCGACGAGGAAAGTCTTTCCGCCGGGATGCGAGCCGGAGCGGTTCTTCTGGCGCAGCTGAAGCAGAAACATCACCTGAACTACCGCCTGATGATCAACACGGAGCCTCAGTTCGGCGGCGACGTGAAAAGGAGCGTATTTTCCATCGGCTCCGCCGGAAAAATGATGCCCTTCTTCCATGTCAGAGGTGTACTGGCCCACGCCGGGAATCCCTTTGAGGGGATCAATTCCCTGGAGATCATGAGCGAACTGGTCCGGCGCACGGAACTGAATCCGGATTTCTCCGATCTGGTAATGGGCGAACTGTCACCTGCTCCCACCTGGCTGTGCCTGAAGGACCGGAAGCTTCAGTACGATGTATCCTTGCCTGTAACCTCAGTAGGTTACCTCAGTGTAATCACTTTCAGCCAGACGCCGGATACAATCCTCGAAAAGCTCCGCTCCATCTGCCGGGAAAGTATGGATACGGCCCTGGAACAGGTTCAGGAACGGTACACGGCTTACCGGGCTAAAAACAACCTGCCTCCGGAGACCCTCCCCTGGAAGGGCAAAGTGATGACATTTGGTGAATTGTTCCAGGAGGCTGTCGAACTTCACGGAGAGGAGTTCCGGAGCGGATACGGCCTCCGTCTTCAGGAGCTGCAAAAAGAACTGAAGGAGGACCGGATCACTCTGGCGGACTGCAATTTCGCCCTGGTAGATTACATTTACGACTTTATCGGCGATCTGTCCCCCAGGATCGTCTACGGACTGATTCCTCCCTACTATCCCAATGTGTGCAACGCATCTCTTCCGGGCCTTTCCGAGGATGTTCGCCTTCTTCCTGACGCTCTCATCCGATATGCCGCGGACAAGTGGGGACAGCGGTTCGAGACGGAATACTATTACCCTGGAATCTCCGATCTAAGCTACACCAGCATTTCCCGGGGCGATGAAGTCATTCAGGCACTGGAAGGCTCCATGCCCCTGTTCGGGCACATGTACGACCTCCCTATTCGATCCATCGAGGAGATTTCCATGCCGTGCATCAACATCGGCCCCCGGGGAAAGGACGTGCACAAGATCGGCGAGCGGGTCCTGAAGGAAGACCTGTACGAGCGGATCCCTCAGCTCACCCTGTACGCCATCGAGCAGATCCTGCCGTAAACGGTATCCGGACGGTGCAGACCGGAATCAATATGAGGCTCCCTCCTGGTCAAAAATCTCCCCTCGGTCCGCCAAATATAATGGTGCATTTTTTCATATCTTATGCTACACTTACATAGGGCGAAGCTGCCTTCCGAAACCGGAGACAGGGCGGATCGGCAAAGACGCGGCCGCGCTCTGTGATATCTGAACAACAGAATGGATTCCTACACCAAGATAAGGAGATTTTCATGACACGAATCGGATTTGACAATGATAAATACAGAACCATGCAGTCCCAGCACATCCGGGAGCGGATCGCCCAGTTCGGCGACAAGCTGTACCTGGAATTCGGCGGCAAATTGTTCGATGATCTGCACGCCTCCCGGGTTCTCCCGGGCTTCGCTCCGGACAGCAAACTGAAGATGCTTCTGCAGCTGGCGGATCAGGCGGAAATCGTCATCGCCATCAACGCCGCCGACATCGAGAAGAACAAGATCCGCCACGATCTGGGCATCACCTATGATGTGGACGTGCTGCGGCTGATCCAGTCCTTCCGGGATAAAGGGCTTTACGTGGGCAGCGTGGTCATTACCCAGTATATCGGCCAGTCCGCGGCGGATACCTTCAAGTCCAAGCTGGAGAACATGGGGATTACTGTCTACCGCCATTACCGGATCGACGGATACCCCAACAACGTGTCCCACATCGTCAGCGAAGACGGCTTCGGAAAGAACGATTACATTGAGACCTCCAGGCCCCTGGTGATCGTCACGGCTCCCGGCCCCGGCAGCGGCAAGATGGCCACCTGCCTGTCCCAGCTTTACCACGAGAACCGGCGGAACATCAAGGCCGGCTACGCCAAATTTGAGACCTTCCCCATCTGGAACCTGCCGCTGAAGCATCCGGTGAACCTGGCCTACGAGGCGGCTACCGCAGACTTAAATGACGTAAATATGATCGATCCCTTCCATCTGGAGGCATACGGCGTCACCACCGTAAACTACAACCGGGATGTGGAGATTTTCCCGGTGCTGAACGCCATCTTCGAGGGCATCTACGGCAAAAGCCCCTACAAATCCCCGACAGATATGGGCGTCAACATGGCGGGCAACTGTATCATCGATGATGAAGCCTGCCAGGAAGCCTCCAAGCAGGAGATCATCCGCAGATACTATCACGCCCTGGACCGTATGGCCGCAGGCGCCGACTGCTCCGAAGAGGTGTATAAGATCGAGCTGCTGATGAAGCAGGCGCGCATCTCCCCGGAGGACCGAAAGGTGGTCCAGGCCGCCAAGGACAAAGCAGCACTTACCCACGGTCCCGCCGCGGCCATGGAACTTCCCGACGGCCGTATCGTCACCGGCAAAACCAGCGACCTGCTGGGCGCCTCGGCCGCCGTCCTGCTGAACGCGGTGAAGGCCCTCGGCGATATTCCTGATGAAGCTCAGATGATCTCTCCTTTCTCCATAGAACCGATTCAGCGGCTGAAGGTAGGTTATCTGGGCAGCGTCAATCCCAGGCTGCATACGGACGAGGTTCTGATCGCCCTCTCCGCCTGCGCCGCCACAGACCCGGTCGCCCAGAAGGCGCTGGACCAGCTGTCCAAGCTGCGGGGCTGCCAGGCCCACACCTCCGTTCTTCTGTCCCGGGTGGATATCCGGGTGTTTCAGAAGCTGGGCGTGGATCTGACGTCAGAACCTATCTATGAACATAAAAAAATCTACCGGTAAATGTTTCTCATATCACGATGCGATTGATAACCTGCCGTTTCAGTGAGCGCAGGAACAATCGCAGGCTGAGAGGTTATATTTTATGACACAGGATACAAACAACGATACTTCCTATATTCACATTCGGCCGGCGGTTCCCGAAGATGCAGAGGCTTTATTAAAGATTTATGAGCCCTACATCCTGGAGACCCCCATTACGTTTGAATATACCGTTCCTTCCGTGGAGGAGTTCGCCCGGCGAATTTCATCCACGCTGGAGAAATACCCTTATCTGGCGGCGGAAATCGGCGGCAGGCTGGTAGGCTACGCCTACGCTTCCGCCTTCAAAAGCCGCGCCGCCTACGACTGGGCGGTGGAAACTTCCATCTATGTAGACAGAGACTGTCACGGCCAGGGCATCGGGACCCTGCTGTATAGCGTTCTGGAATACCATCTGCGCCGGCAGAACATCGTCAATTCCAACGCCTGCATCACCTACCCCAACCCGGCCAGCATCCGCTTTCACGAAAAGCTGGGGTACCGCACCGTGGCCCATTTCACCAAATGCGGCTACAAGCTGGGGCAGTGGCATGATATGATCTGGATGGAAAAAATGCTGGGGCCTCACGGGGAGAATCCGCCGGCAGTGATTCCTTTCCGCAGCCTTACCTGATCCTTACAGGCTCATAGTTCCGGCTTCCGTTTTGGGGATGCTCATCTTTGTTTCCCTTTTTGCATACTGACGCAGATGGGGCTGCCGCGGCAGCCCCATATCATATCGTCTTATCTTTAAAATGTAAAGCAATGCTTGTCTTTCTCTATCGCTCTGCCTCATCCGCATTGTGGCTTTCGGCTCCGGTACCGTCCATCAGCTCGTCCACGTCCTTTTCCACATCATCCATCAGTCCGCCGATAACGCCGGTACTGCTTTTGCTTTCGGATTTGGAGGAATCGGTCAGGTTGTCCGTATCTACGCCGGAACCGGTAGAATCGCTTCCATCGGTCATTCCCGTGCCGCCCAGGCCTTCGATCTCATCGGGATCATCGCTGCCTGTGACGGAGCCTCCCCGGGAACTTTCTGTGCTGCTCCCTTGTCCGGAAGAACTTCCTGTGGACTCAGAAACGCCGGAAGACGAACTGGCAGACGGATTATTTCCTGAACCGCTGTTTCTGCAGGCCGTGACGGCACACACAGACAGAATCAGCAGAATCGCAAATGTGTAAATCTTGATTCTTTTCATAATGGCATTCTCCTTTCTGTTTTTCATCCGTTAGTATACGCTGCCGGAGATTGATTTATAGAAAGAAGAAATTTCCATTCCATTACACGGCCGTATCGATTACATCCGCCATGGTATAAAGCCCGGCCGGTTTCCCTGCCAGGAAAATTGCCGCCTGGATGGCTCCTTTTCCAAAAATTGCCCTTGAATACGCCGTATGGCTGAAGGTAACCACCTCGTCCTGGCCGGCGAAGATCACATCATGCTCTCCTACGATGGTACCGCCGCGGACTGCGGAGATACCGATTTCCTTCGGGTCGCGTTTCATGTGTCTCTGACTTCGGTCATATTCATAGTGATACTGCTGATCCAGGGCTTCATTAAGGGAATCCGCCAGCGCCAGGGCCGTACCGCTGGGCGCATCCAGCTTCCGGTTGTGATGCTTCTCCACGATCTCCATGTCGAATCCGGCTCCGGCCAGCACCTTGGCCGCATCCTTTACCAGCTTAAGCAGAAGATTTACGCCCAGGGACATGTTGGCGGACCGGAGGATCGCCACTTTTCCGGCGCTTTCCTGCACCCTGGCAGCCTGCTCCTCCGAAAGGCCTGTGGTACACAGAACCAGAGGAAGGTGCTTTTCCACGCAGTAGTCCAGCAGATGGTCCACCGCGGCAGCGGCAGCGAAATCCACGATCACATCCGCTTCCTCCCGGCATTCCTCCAGCGTGCTGTATACCGGATAATCATTCTTCTGCGCCGGATTCACATCGACTCCGGCCACGATCTGAATCTCCTCCATACCGGCTGCAATCTGGGAGATTACCTGGCCCATAGCGCCATTGCAGCCGTGCATAATCATTTTTACCATCTTGTTTCATATCCTTTCTTTCCATATGCCGCAGACGCCTGTCCCGCGCCGACAAAACCGGCTTCAGCCGCGGAACAAACCCGAAACACACGTCCTCGGCCGCAGAACAACCGGCTTCAGCCGCAACGATTTACAGAATCCCGTACGCTCTCATGGCCGCCGCCAGCTTCTCCTGATTCTGGGGCTCCATCTCCGTCAGAGGCATACGCATCGGTCCTACTTCCATGCCCATCAGGTTCATGGCCGCCTTCACCGGAATGGGATTCACCTCGCAGAACAGTGCGTTGATCAGCGGAATGGCCTCCAGCTGCATCTGGGCACTCTTCTTCACATCTCCGTCAAAATAGTACTGGCAGATGTCATGGGTCTGGCGGGGCGCCACATTGGACAGGACGGAAATCACGCCCTTGCCGCCTAAGGACAGCATGGGAACGATCTCGCTGTCATTGCCGGAATACAGATCCACACAGCCGTCCGCCATGCTCATCATGGTGGCAATGCCGGAGATATTGCCGCTGGCCTCCTTCACGCCCACAATATTGGGAACCTCTCTGCACAGCGTCACGATGGTGGACGGAGCCATGGTCACTCCGGTCCGCCCCGGAATATGATACAGAAGAATCGGAACCTTCACCGAAGCCGCCACCGCCTTATAGTGGGCGATCAGCCCATTCTGCGTGGCCTTATTATAATAGGGAGTTACCAGAAGAAGTCCGTCGGCGCCTGCCCGCTCCGCTTCCTGGGACAGATGGATCGCCTCCGCCGTGGAGTTGGAGCCGGTGCCTGCGATCACCGGAATCCGGCCCGCCACCCGCTGGCAGGTGAACCGGATCACGTCGATATGTTCCTCATGGGTCATGGTAGAGGACTCCCCTGTGGTGCCGCAGATCACGATGGAATCCGTTCCCCCCGCGATCTGATCTTCCAGAATCTCCGCCAGCTTATCGTAATTAACGTCGCCATTCTCCTTAAATGGCGTGATCAGCGCTACGCCTGCTCCTTCAAAAATAGCCATGTGTCAATCCTCCTCAATATTGATGATAAAATCCTTTCGGAATGCAAATAAAGCGTCACAGGCGCTTCGTTTGCATACTGACATAAATCGAGTAGGGCGGATTTTCTCCGCCCTCTCACACCACCAGTACGTGCCGTTCGGCATACGGCGGTTCAACTTA
>CANQRW010000054.1 GCA_947626365.1 uncultured Lachnospiraceae bacterium | reverse complement strand
CCGTTCGATGGTCTCCCAGGTGGAAGGATCAAGCGAAGAGTCAGCGTCTGGATAATATTTATGAAGCTGGTCCAGGAGACGTTCCTGGTAGGCGGGATGGCCGCCGATGTTAACAGGTTTCAAGATGTGCACCTCCAATCAAGGGTGAAAATGCTTCTTAATTGAAGGGCGCGCCTTGAAGAGCTGGCGCGTAAGGATCTTCAAGGCGCGCCGCACATTTCCCCACATTTGTCAATAGGATTTTTGAAAAAAGTGGGGGAATTTATAAAAAAGGCATCTCAGAAGCCGCATGAAATAAGGCTTAGAGATTCCGAGAGTTTATTGGGATATAACGGAGGAAAATTACAATGCGAATAGCAGTAGCGGGAACAGGGTATGTGGGACTTTCTCTGGCAGTTTTGCTGTCCCAGCATAATCATGTCGTTGCGGTGGACGTTTTGCCGGAAAAGGTTCAGCTCCTTCAGCATTGGAAGAGTCCAATACAGGATAATGAGATAGAAAAGTTTTTAACGGAACATGAAAAACGACGGCTGTATCTTTCGGCTACTTTGGATGGAGCGGCAGCTTATGCTGATGCGGATTTTATTATCATAGCAGCTCCGACGAATTATGATCCGCAGAAAAACTTCTTTGACACATCCGCTGTTGAGAAAGTAATTGAACTTGTACTGAGTGTTAATGACCATGCTGTGATGATTATAAAATCAACCGTTCCAGTGGGGTATACAGAGTCGGTTCGGGAAAAGTATCATACAGATCGGATTATGTTCAGTCCGGAATTCCTGCGCGAGTCCAAAGCGCTTTACGATAATCTCCATCCAAGCCGGATTATTGTTGGATGTGATGAGAGAACCAGGCAGGTGGCAGAACAGTTTGCTTCTCTTCTTCAGGATGCAGCAGAAAAACCGAATATAGAAACTCTTTTCATGGGATTTACAGAGGCGGAGGCTGTCAAGCTGTTTGCGAATACATACTTGGCGCTGAGGGTCTCTTTTTTTAATGAGCTGGATACATACGCTGAGATGAAGTCCTTATGTACTAGGGACATTATTAAGGGTGTATGCCTTGATCCAAGGGTGGGTGATTTTTATAATAATCCTTCTTTTGGCTACGGAGGATATTGTCTGCCCAAGGATACGAAGCAGCTTCTTGCAAACTATCAGGATGTGCCGGAAAATCTCATAGAAGCCATCGTAGAGAGCAATCGGACGAGGAAAGATTTCATTGCGGACAGGGTATTGGAAAAAGCCGGATATTATACGCAGAACAGCATATGGAATGCAGCTAAAGAGAAGCCAATCACTGTTGGAGTATACCGTCTTACGATGAAGAGTAACAGTGACAACTTCCGGCAGAGCAGTATTCAAGGTGTAATGAAACGCATTAAAGCCAAGGGAGCAACAGTAATTATTTATGAGCCGACTCTGCCTGATAATACAACATTTTTCGGAAGTCTCATAATAAACGATATTGAGCGGTTTAAGGAAAGCAGTGATTCGATTATTGCTAACAGGTATGATAGCGTACTGGATGATGTAAAAGATAAAGTCTATACGAGGGATCTTTTTAGAAGGGATTAAATAATTATGAAGAGAGTTCTGGATCACATTGATAAATATATATATCTATATATTATTATCATTTTTACGGTCGCTTTTGGCCTTTTAGCGCACGCATATCGTTTTTTTAACTTGGACTTTTCACATGACTCCCTTCTGATTTGTGAGTATTCTAATAAAAATTGGCAGCTTTCCCTAGGACGATTTTTGCAGCCGGTTTATTGGTTCTTTCGGGGGGATTTAATTCCTCCGTTTCTTGTTGGGGGATTGGCTATTCTATGGCTTGCAATTGCAAATTATATTTTAATAAGAGTACTAGAAATCCAATCACTTAAAGCGATTGCTCTGATATGTGGGGTTACGAGTACAAATGCTGTACTTACATTTCTTTTTGCTACATATCTGGATTGGGCAGATACGTATATGCTGGCCTACTTATTGTCTGTAGGTGCTGTATATTTAACTGAGAAATATCATTACGGATGTTTGTTCGCCAGTGTAGCTATCGTTGCTTCGCTGGGGCTTTACCAGAGCTATTTTAATGTGACAGTAATTTTGTTTCTGATTCTTATTGTTAAGCATTGCCTAGAGGGAAAGGAATCACGAGATGTTTGGTTTTGCGCCATTAGATATTTTATTGCTCTAATACTAGGGTTGATTTTTTACTATATATCATTACAGGTTATTGTAGTTGGCTGGAAAGGAATACCACTTTCTGATAGCGTGCATGGGGTTGCAGGAGTTGGAGATTTTACAGGGGTATCGATTGTAAATCTTTTTTGTGAAACATATCTTATGCCAATAAGGTATATGCTATATCCGGAAACTTTCCATCGACGGATTTCTGGCTGCTTAAATGGTTTACTTTTTCTGTTTGCGGTTTCAGCCCTTCTTAAAAAAATGACTGCAAGCAAAATGAAAAAGAATTTACTCTTTCTTACGGTATTATGCCTATTTTTAATGCCGTTTGGGATCAATGTAGTTTTTTTTATTGGAAAAGGGGTTGTCACATCTCATTTGACCATTTTTTCTTATTGTTTCTTCTATGTGCTTATTTTAATGATTTATGAAGAATTAAATTTAAAAATGTTTAGAAGATTTGCAATACCTATGGCTATAGTAATTGCTTTTAATATAGTTTTTGCCAATCAAGTATATCTGAAAAAGGGATTGGAATTTGAGGCATCTGAGAGTTTTATGACTAAAGTTACATATAGTATTGAACAAACGGACGGCTATGTTCCAGGTGAAACACCTGTTGTGTTTGTAGGTACTCCTGAGGAATCTGTTTTATACAGAAAACGTACAGGTTTTGACAATATTATGGGGCATGGATTAGATCATCCATTTGGTTATACTTATGACGGAACATATAGGTGTTTTTTCGATTATATTATGTCTTATAATATTAACTTTAAGGGTATTAGCAGTTCTGACATATATGTAACTATGCCAGAAGTAATGGCTATGCCAATATATCCAGCAAAAGGAAGCTGTAAGATAGTGGATGATGTATTGGTTGTCAAGTTTTCGGAATGACTGTTGGGAGAGAAGTATTTTTACTAAAAACTGCAGTTGGTTAGTTTATAAATGATGAAAAAAACGGAAGATAGATTTGTGGGGGGAGAGCATTATTTTCTGTGAACAGATCCTGCTACTAAGAACTGGGAGGATTTAAAGGAAAGGTTCCATATGGAAAAGACAGTCGGAAACAGGGTATCAACTTTTACGAGATATGTAAGGCAAAGACTAATGGGGTTAAATTTATGAAAACAGCAATCGTAGGCCATACCGGTTTTGTCGGCAGTAACCTTGCCTCCCTGCACCGGTTTGATTATTGCTTTAATTCTGGGAACATTTGTGAGGCGTATGACCTGAGACCGGATTTGCTGGTGTATGCGGGCCTGCGGGCGGAGATGTTCCTTGCCAACCGGGACCCGCTGGCCGATCTGGAGTCTGTAAGAAGAGCTGCAGAGAACATACGAAGAATTGCGCCGTACCGTGTCGTCCTGATTTCGACAGTGGCAGTTTATGGAAACACCTTTAAAAGAACCGAGGATACAGTCATGGAACTGGGCGGGCTGCCGGCCTATGGCCTTGACCGCTACTTCCTGGAGTGTTATGTGCAGGATAATTTCAAAGACAGTTTGATCGTCCGCCTCCCTGCCATCTTTGGCAGAAATCTGAAGAAAAACTTCCTCTATGATTTCATACATATAATCCCAAAGATGTTGAAGCCTGAGAAATATGAGAAATTGTCACATCGGCCGCTGATTCGGGACGCTTATGTCCTGCAGGACAATGGTTTCTATGTATGCAGAGATCTTGGAACGGAGGAGAGAAAAGCTCTGAAGCAGGCGTTCCTCGAAGATGGTTTCACCGCCGTCAACTTCACGGACAGCCGGTCCCGCTACCAGTTCTATAATCTGGCCCACCTGTGGGAACATATCACAATAGCGTTGGAGAACGGCATCCGGAAGATAAACCTGGTTACTGAGCCGGTCGAGACGGGCGAACTGTACCGGTACTTGACCGGACATGAGTTCTGTAACTATTTACCGGCTGTCCCATACGACTATGACTTGCGGACGGTCTATGACGGGCTTTTTGGGGGACATGACGGTTACATCTATGATAAAGGACACATGCTCGCGGAGATAAGGGATTATGTCAAGGGGGAAATAAATGGCCCATGCTGAGTGTTAACATTTTGTTTCCGGTTTTAAATGAAGAGAGAAGACTGGAACGGGGAATCGGACAGACCTGCCGGTATATGCGGGAGCATTTCGAAGGCGGGTACACGCTGACGATCGTGGATAACGGGTCGATGGACCGGACGACGGAGATTAGCAGGGAACTGTGTGAAAAATATCCGTGCGTTTCCTACATGAGGACTCTGGAGAAGGGGGTTGGGACCGCCATCCGGGAGGGAGTCCGGCAGAATCGGGCGGATATCGTTGGATACATGGATATCGACCTTTCCACGAATATTAGTCACATTTCAGATATGTATCGGATATTTGAAACGAGGGGAGATGTTGATATCGTGAATGCCTCCAGGCTGAATAAGGAATCCGACACGGTAGGGAGGAAATGGTACCGGAACATTACGTCCCACGGCCTGGCCTTCCTGGTAAGGACGGTCTTTGGGGTATCTGCCACGGACGTGATCTGCGGGTTTAAGTTCTTTCGGAAGGAAGCCATCGCAAAGTTGATGAAAGAGGCCGCGGATGACAACGGGTGGTTCTACCTCATCGAACTGCTGGTCCGGGCGGAGCAGCGTGGGATGGTAATCTATGAGCTGCCAGTCGTCTGGATGGATGACTATGATACGACCGTCCATGTGAAGAAACTGATCATTTATTACTTGGAACAGATAGTAGGACTGAAGAAGAGACTGCTGGCAGAGGACCGCCGGAAGAGGAGGGCACTGTCTGCTGCCCGTGAATGACGTGACGGGACATCGAGTTCTTTATGAAAGAGAAAAGGCAGAAAGAAATACGAACAGGAGTGTGCGGCGGAATGAGGTTGTCTGCTTCCAATATCGCGTGGCCCGCGCGGGAAGACGCGGGGATGTACCGGCGGCTGTCGGAGCTGGGCTTTAAGGGATTGGAGATTGCGCCCAGCAGGCTGTGGGCGATGCCGGTCTATGGGCAGACAAAAGAGGCGGCGGATTTTGCGGACCGGCTGCAGCGGGATTATGGATTGTCCATCCCCTCGATGCAGTCCATCTGGTTTGGGCGGACGGAGCAGATGTTCCGTTCGCGGGAGGAAGCAGGTATCCTGATGCGATATACGGAACAGGCAATAGATTTCGCCGTAGTCTGCGCCTGTCGGAACCTTGTGTTCGGGTGTCCTAAGAACCGTTGGATCTACGGGAAAGAGCAATATAAGGATGCTCTTTCTTTTTTTGATCGGATTGGCGGTTATGCGGAAGGCCGCGGGGCGACCCTGGCGCTTGAGGCGAACCCGCCCATCTATGGAACGAACTTTATCAATAGGACGGACGAGGCATTCCGGCTGGCCGAAAAGCTGGACAGACCGGGGATTGGGGTGAACCTGGATACAGGGACAATGATTGAGAATGGCGAATCCTGTTCCAACCTGAAGGGACGGATCCGTTATGCCAGCCATGTCCATATCAGCGAACCGCAGCTTGCACCAGTCCGAAAGCGCGGTCTGCACGCGGAGCTGGCGGCCCTGCTGCGGGAGGAAGGCTACCGGGGCTATGTGTCCGTGGAGATGAAGGACTGCGGGGACATGCGGACCGTATACGATGTCCTGGAGTATGTCCGGGACACCTTCGGAGGGGATGAATGACATGGGGTACGACCGTATCATATTGGGGGCGGGCCTGTACGGGCTGTGGTCTGCACTTTACTGCGGGAAGAAGGGGGAAAAGGTGCTTGTCCTGGAATATGACAGCGCGCCGTTCATGCGTGCCAGCTACATCAACCAGGCCCGTGTGCATATGGGCTACCATTATCCCAGGTCGTATTCTACTGCTGTAAAGTCAGCAAAGTATTTTGACCGGTTCTGCCGAGACTATGGCTTCTGCATTCTAGAGGATTTCAATCAGGTTTATGCCACATCAAGTCGTTTCTCCTGGACGAACGCGGAACAGTTCGAGAGGTTCTGCAAAGCGGCGGAAATCCTGTGCGACCGGATTGTGCCGGAGAAATATTTTAAGTCCGGGATGTGTGACGGTGCTTTCCTGACGCAGGAGTATACCTATGATGCGCAGCTGCTGAGGGAACACCTGCTGACGGAGATCAGTCGCATACCGGATATCAGGATCTGCTATGGAGCCAGGATATCGGATATCGAGCAGGATGGCTGCTGCTACCGAATCCGGCTGTCCGATGGCACGGACGTGAGCGCGCCGTTCGTCCTGAACAGTACCTACGCGTCGGTTAACCAGATCCTTGCGAGGCTGGGGTTTGAGCCGTTTCGGATCAAGTATGAACTGTGCGAGATCATTTTGTGTGAGGTAAGTGAGAACCTAAAGCATGTGGGGCTGACGGTGATGGATGGCCCGTTTTTCTCAATCATGCCCTTCGGGAAGACCGGCCTGCATTCCCTGACCTCCGTCACGTTCACCCCGCATGTGACCAACTATGACACGTTGCCGAAGTTTGAATGCCAGGAAAGGAGCGGCGGGACCTGTTCGCCGGAGCAGCTAGGGAACTGCAGCCAGTGCGCGGCGAGGCCGGGAAGCGCCTGGGACTATATGGGTAGCCTGGCTCGCAAGTATATGAGGGATGAACTGGAATTTAAATATGTGGAATCCCTGTATTCCATGAAGCCGATCCTGATGGCGTCAGAGGTGGACGATTCACGGCCCACGGTGATCCGGAAGTTTTCGGAGGGACCGACATTTGTGAGCGTGCTTTCCGGAAAGATCAATACGGTATATGACCTTGAGGAGGTTTTGGATGTATGAGCGCGAAAGAGACAGGATTTGTTTCCTGTGTCGTGTATGTACATAACAATGAGAAGGAACTGGAACATTTCCTGGAGACGGTATATCCGGTGTTTGAGCGACAGTTCAGCCGCTATGAGTTTCTGTTCGTTGATGATGATTCTGATGATAAAAGTATAGATATAGTCCGGGATTATTTCGTTTCTCGGGGGGGTTGTGCCGTGACGGTTGTTTCCATGGGATACTATCATGGAATGGAGTTGTCCATGGCTGCAGGGACGGATCTAGCGATTGGAGATTTCATTTATGAGTTTGACAGCGTATGGATAGACTATCCGTCAGGACTGATCGGAGATGTATTCCGTAAGATGCTGGAGGGATACGATATCGTAAGTGCCCATCCTTCCAGATTCGGAAGCTGGAAGTCTTATACGTTCTATAAAGTGTTCAATTATTTTTCCAAGGCTGATTATGACTTGCAGACGGAACGTTTCCGGATTCTCTCAAGGCGTTTGTTCAACCGGATTGACGCATCCAGTAAATCGAGGGTGTATCGGAAGGCATTGTATGCTACATCCGGTCTAAAGGCTTGCGCAATCACCTATGAGAACCAGACAAAAGATAGGAGTATTATTTCCAACGAGCAGAGGGCGGACAGGATGAATACGGCGATAGATATGCTGATTCTGTTCACGGATGTGGCATACAAGGTGTCGCTAATGTTCTGTATGATCATGCTGGCGTTCATGCTTGTAGCGGGAGTTTATACAGTTGCTTCGTATTTCAGCAAGCATCGGCCGGTGGAAGGATGGGCCCCACTGATGGGGATTCTGTCGGCTGGTTTCGCCGGAATTTTTTTGTTGTTTGCTTTTGTGATCAAGTATCTGGAAGTGGTGCTGAAGCTAATCTTCCAGAAGAAGCAGTATATGGTGGCATCGGTTGAAAAGATAAGATAGCCGGTATTGTTACAGAGTGGATATTGAAGGGTGGCATTTGCATTCGTGACGAATAAGTTGTTTGTATTTGATACAATCGATAAACGTTAATTACACCCGAAATCAGAGAGGTGAATGTATGTCTGGAGAAAACCCAAAGAATATTCGTGCTGCATTGATAGGAGCCGGAGCTACGATAATTGCAGCGTTGATTGCAGTTTTTCCGCAGTTTTCAGATTTGAGAAATGAATTAAAAAGCGCAAAAGAGCATGCGGATTCTCTTGAAGAAGAATGTCGTAGATTAGAACAGCAATTAGCTCAGGCAGGGAAGGAAAAAGAGTCACTGACGGAAGAGGCCGATTTTCAGGATGGTGCGGAACAAGTTGATGAACAAATCATGGTGGAGAACACATCATTAGAGGCGGATATCAATGAATTAAAAAATAAGCTTTTGATTGAAGAAAGCAAGCGTGCGGAGAGTGATCTTAATTATCAGAATATCCAGGCCAGTTACAATGAACTAAATTCAAAATATGAGAATTTGCTGTCTGAAAATGCATCATTGAAAGAAGAAGGGGCTGCTGGAAATGTTACGGAATCGAGTGATTCTGCAGATATATCTTATGAGTCAATTGGAAGTAAAATCAGTGTGTTCACAATGGATGTGTTTCAGAATAAGAGTTTTTGGTTTACGGCAGGTGGTTCAACATCAGAGATAGCAAAAATAACGGATACATACGGAAACGAATATCCGAAAGCTCATTTTGCGATTCATGGTACGAAAGAAAAAGGAGAGGCTACAAATCCAATTTATCTTCTCGATTGTAAGTATGCGAGATGTGAGGGCCAGATTGCCTGGTCTAAGTGGAGTATGAATGAAAAGGGAAGTGCGTGGATTGATTTCTATTCAGGAGATGAACTGATATTCTCCACAGATGCAATAACTGCAGTTGATGAGGCCATTAGTTTTGAGTTTGATGTAAGTGACGTGAAAACATTGGAAATTGTATGTAATGGGAGTACGAATAGAGGAAAGTACATTGTCTATCCATATCTAAATCTGGTTAAATGAAAGAGACTGGACCGTTTTTCGGTATGGATAGCTTGCCGTGTAACGGCAGATTGGAAATGTTATCGTTCGATATGTAAAAAGGCGTTCTCCAAGAGCGTATGATTCGTTCCTGTGTTGTTATAATTGTTTATATTCAGATAGGCGGCTTATGATTCTTCAGCTAATGGGATACGGAATATATGCTTGTATCTGCCCATTAAAGGAAAATAGCCAATATGTTTAAAATATTTTCCCTATATTATCTGTCGTGAATTAAATTGTAAAAAGGATACTTAAAAGATGACCATTGCATTTCTCCCCCGGCAGCGCTAATATATTCCTATAAACTTAATCTTAGGAGGTGCAGGGATATGGCAAAGGATCGTGTGGAAAGCAGATATGTGACGGTGGCTCCGGATGTGGAGATTCATTATCTGGAGAAAGGCGAGGGGAGTCCTATGGTGCTGATTCCGGGGCTTACCTTTGCGGGAGAGGTTTTCAAAGGGCAGATTGAGCATTTTTCCAAAGAATACCGGGTGATTGCCATTGATCCCAGGGGACAGGGGCTGTCTACCAAGACGGTTCACGGTAATGACTACCTGACCCATGGGAAGGATGTGGCGGCTCTTATGGCGGCCCTGGGGCTGGAGGATGTGGTGCTGGTCGGCTGGAGTACAGGCAATCTGGAAGTGTGGTCTTATATTCAGCAGTTCGGCACGGAGAAGGTAAAGGCGGCAGTGACCATTGATATGTCTCCGCTTCCTTTGTCCCCGGATCCGGCCTGGTGGACGGAAGGAACCATGGAGGAGCTGTCGGAGGTGGCGACCCAGGCCATGATCTCGCCGCAGGGAGTGCGGGATTTCTTCAGCGATTACGCCACGGGGATTATGATTCAGCATGAGATGGAACCGGCGGAACTGGAATATCTGCTGGATATGTCCGGGAAGACGCCATATTGGATCTGCAGCAGCCTGTTTGCCAATGCAATTTTTTCCAATTATTTTGACACGGCTAAGAGGGTGGGAGAGACGATTCCCAGCCTGATGTTCATTGCGGAGCATTGGGCCGATGTGGCGAAGCCTTTTGTGGAGAAGAATTTCCCGGGGACGAAGACCCATGTGATGGGAGGCCATTTGATGTTTTACGAGTATCCGGAGGAATGGAACCGGGTGCTGGAGGATTTTTTGAAGAATATTTAAGGTGAAGATAGGTCGCAGCTGTCTATGGAAAATGGATGGCTGCGGCCTTTTTGGTTACGTCAGTATGCAAATAATGTTTTAAAATCTCCCTCATTAAAAGCCGACATGAAGGAGATAATGCTCTCAAATACGGACATACCCGGTAGAAGGGCCAGCTCCGACTTTGGCAATATAACCGCTTTTTACTAAAGCTGTTAAAGTGCGTTCTACTGTGACCTTGCTTATATCCGGGCATAGTTCCATGATTTCTTTTTTTGTGATCTTGCCGATTTTCTGTTCAAAGACAGCCTGAATCCGTTCCGGCTTGGAAAGACGGTATTTCAGGTGTTCCACCCGATTTTCAAACTCGCTGTACGCTTTGAGTATAATACCCAGATAATACTTCACGAATGGTGCGTAGCTGTTCGAACTGTCATGCCAGCCGTCAGAGCTTTCCTGTAATGCCTCATAATAGGTTTCCTTTTTTTGATTTCCCTCCATATCCGTTTCTGCTATGATATTGTCAGAATTTTTATAGTTTCCTCCAACCGTTTATCACTGGTGAAAATCCCCTCAATCCGGTTAGAAGCGCCGGTGCTTTTATATAGTCAAATGCTTTCATAAATATCTCCTTCATTCAGAATTTATTTCCTTCATTTTAACATCAAATGATGGAGATTTCAATAGGTATGAAAGGAACCGCCGGTCTCATCTCCCAACAGCTGCTTATTTTTCAAAGAAAAAGCAGTTATGCGGTGGGCATTACCTGAGAAACAGTCATATCCATTATAAAGTTGCGTTGAGAATCCGAAAGTTGTATAATCCATATGGAGGCGACTGCCGGGCAGGAAACAATTTGTGATGAGATACCGGTTATGAGTGATGAAAGGATGAGTGAGAGCAGCATGAGCAGACGACAGAAGACAATCCTGATTTCCGCGTTTGCCGTCATTGTGATTCTGGCGGCAGCCGCGGCAGTATTGCTGAACCGCAGGGAGACGCAGAGCGGAGAGAAGACGTTTACGGTGGAGATTGTCTCGGAGCGGGACGGATATGAGAGTGAAGAGATATGTAAGTCGTCGGAGGAATATCTGGGGCAGTTTCTGCGCACATATGAGAAATGCCAGTGGCAGGAATCAACCTATGGAATCTATATCATGGGATTTTCCAGCATGGAGGAGGATACGTCGCAGCAGTACTGGTGGTGCGTCCTGGTAAATGGGGAGAGAAGCACCACAGGGGCGGATGAGATCCCCCTGCGGGATGGAGACGTCTATACCTTTCAGCTCCAGCAGGGCTGGTAGGCCGGCAACCTGGTGCCGGAGAACGACAGGTTGATTGATACTGGCAGAATGGTTAATGACGGCAGGCTGATTAATGTCGGCAGGCGAATCAATGCCGGAACGATAATCAATGGCGGAACGATAATCAATGCCGGAACGATAATCAATGGCGGAAAGGTAGCCAATAGCGGATCAATAGCAGCAAAGGGAGAATCGGGAACCGGGAAGGAGAGCAGCAGGGAATGTCCCATCAGAAAATGTCCACTCACAAACTTACCAGGATTGCCCTTCTCAGCGCGGTTCTGTATGTGTCGAAGGCGGTGCTGGAATTTCTGCCGAACGTGGAGTTGGTGTCCCTTCTGGTGCTGGTCTACGCCCTTGTGTTTGGAAGAGAAGTTTTTTTGATTATTCTGGTGTTTAATCTGTTCGAACTGATTCAGTGGGGATTCGGGATCTGGTGGGTTTCGTATCTGTATACCTGGCCGGTTCTGGGACTGATCGTGCTGGCGCTGCGCCGTTTTGTGAAAGAGGATTTTGTGGTATGGGGCGTAGTGGCAGGATTGTTCGGCCTGGCTTTCGGCGCGATGTTTGCGGCAGCCTGGCTTCCGGTGGACCGTGCTTATGCCATTTCCTATTGGGTCAGCGGGATGCCCTGGGATGTGGCCCACTGTATATCGAATTTCGTTTTCGTGGTATTTCTGGGGAAACCGCTGTACCGGGTGCTGCTGCAGCTGAAAAAGGTTTAGAATACGCGGCGCGGGGGGACGCTAAATTTGGAAGATAATGTAGAAAAAGCGAATGCAGAAAAAGCGAATGCAGTTCGTATTGGCGGCAGGGACTGCCGGGTGTTTCGCCATGGCTGTGGCGGTCCGGTGTTCTTGTGGGCGTTTTATCCTCATGAGGGCAATGAACTGGAAGATTTCAGGAATGCTTTGGAGCAAATGCTTCCGGACGCTTCATATACCGTAGGAGCTTTTCAGGCAGAGGACTGGAACCGGGATCTGTCGCCATGGGAGGCGCCGGCGGCCATGAGGGAAGAACATTTCGGAGGCAGAGGTCCGGATACGCTGAAATGGCTTGAGGAAGAATATCTGCCGTGGCTTAAGAATTATTGCCCGGATTGTGACAGATATTATCTGATCGGCTATTCCCTGGCCGGGCTTTTTGCACTGTGGTGTTTGTATGAGGCGGATTGTTTTGACGGCGCGGCGTGCTGTTCCGGTTCCCTGTGGCTGGACGGCTGGGATGTCTATGCGGCCGGGCGCAGGATGAAGGCGCCGGCGGACGTCTACCTGAGCCTGGGAGGAAAAGAGGAACGGACGAGAAATGCCATGATGGCCCGGGTGGGAGACCGGACGCGGCAGCAGGAGAAGCTTCTGCGCCGGGATCCGCATGTGAGGCGCTGCGTTCTGGAATGGAATCCGGGCGGACATTTTGCGAATTCCGCCCGGCGGCTGGCCAAGGGAGCGGCGTGGCTGTGCCGGAGGTGATGAGCACCGGATATGCTGTGGTGAAAGTGGTGGTCGCCGGGTATGATGTGGCGAAAGTGGTGGCCGCCGGGTATGCTATGCCGTAGGTGGCGGACAAGGTATGCCGGGGTGTGATATGCCGGAACATCGGAAGGACTGCTGGAGTGTGCATGCGCCGAAGATGATTCGCCAGTATACGGCCCGTCAGCATAAGTGAGATCAGAAGCATAAGAGATATATTTCAGAAGGGAGAGGCGGCCATGGAGCAGAAGGACAGGGTCTATATCGCAATTGATTTGAAGTCGTTCTATGCCTCCGTGGAGTGTATGGAGCGGAAGCTGGACCCTCTTACCACCAATCTGGTGGTGGCGGATATCAGCCGGACGGAGAAAACCATCTGTCTTGCCGTGTCCCCGTCTCTGAAAGCTTACGGGATTCCCGGCCGGGCCAGGCTTTTTGAGGTGGTGCAGAAGGTGCGGGAGGTCAACGGGAAGAGAAAGATGGAAGCGCCCGGCAGAACATTTTCAGGGGAATCCTGGGATTCCGCGGAACTGGCGAAATCTCCCCAGCTTGCCGTCTCCTACATCACGGCCGTTCCCAGAATGGCGCTGTATATGAAATACAGCACCGATATTTATCAGATCTACTTACGGCATGTGGCGGACGAGGATATTCACGTCTATTCTATCGATGAAGTGTTTATCGACGTTACCGGATATCTTCGGGCCAATCGGCTGACGCCCCGCGAATTTGCGCTCCGGATCATTCGGGATATCCTTGCGGAGACCGGAATCACGGCGACTGCCGGAATCGGAACCAATCTGTATCTGGCCAAGATTGCCATGGATATCGGCGCGAAGCATATCACGCCGGATGAGGATGGCGTCCGCATCGCGGAGCTGGATGAGATGTCCTACCGGCGGCAGCTGTGGGGCCACCGGCCGCTTACGGATTTTTGGAGAGTGGGACGGGGATATGCCAGGAAGCTGGAGGACCATGGCCTTTACACCATGGGGGATATCGCCAGATGCTCCCTGGGCGGTCCCGGCGACTATTACAACGAGGATCTGCTGTACAGATTGTTCGGCGTGAACGCGGAGCTTCTGATCGATCACGCCTGGGGTTGGGAACCCTGTACCATAGCCCAGGTCAAGGCGTATAAGCCGGAAAATAACAGTATCAGTTCCGGCCAGGTGCTGCAGGAAGCCTATGATTTTGAGAAGACCCGCCTGGTGGTTCATGAGATGGCGGATATGCTGGCCCTGGATCTGGTGGAGAAGGAGCTGGTCACAGATCAGATCGTGCTGACAGTGGGCTATGATGCCGGAAATTTGTCTGATCCCGAAACAGCCGGAAAATACAAGGGAGAGGTCACTACGGACCGGTATGGAAGAAAGACGCCGAAGCACGCCCACGGGACCGTGAATCTGAAGCGGCAGACCTCTTCTTCCAGGCTGATCACCGAGGCGGTGCTGGGATTGTACGATCAGATCGTGAACAGAAATCTGCTGGTCCGGCGCATCAATATTGCCGCATGCCGGCTGGTTGGCGAGAACATGGCGGTAAGGGAAGAAGCCGTGATAGAGCAGCTGGATCTTTTTACAGATTATGAGGCCCTGGAACGGGAGCGCCGCCGGGAGGAAGCCGCTCTGGAGAAGGAGAAGAAGGCGCAGAAGGCCATGCTGGATATCAAGCAGAAGTTTGGGAAAAATGCGGTCCTGAGGGGCATGAACCTGCAGGAGGGCGCCACCGCCATCCAGAGAAACAGCCAGATCGGCGGGCATAAGGCGTGAGACCGGAGGCAACCAGATCGGCGGACACGATGCATAACAGACATGGAGTACGGCTGACCGTCAAAGCAGAAAGAGAAGGGAAATAACTATGGAAAAGGAACATCGCTATGACGATATCATCAATCTTCCTCACCATCAGTCTGCATCCCGGCCCCATATGTCCCTGCATGACCGGGCGGCCCAGTTCAGTCCTTTTGCGGCTCTGACCGGCCATGAGGCCGCCATAGCGGAGACCGCGCGGCAGACGGAGGAGAGGGTGCAGCTGAGCGAGGACCGGCTGGCAGAGCTGAATGAGAAGCTGCGGCTTCTGACAGCCCTCCTGCCGGAAAGTCCCCGGGTGCGGATTACCTGTTTTGTTCCGGATGAGCGGAAAGACGGCGGCGCTTACATCACCAGGACCGGCAGAGTCAAAAAAATGGACGACGCGGGAAGGAAGCTTGTTTTTACGGACAGATCCTGCGTCGCCGTTGAGGATATCGTAGATATCGAAATCGAGGGAATCACAGAAGAGGTATAGACGGAACCGGAAAGGGAGAATCAGGTCGGATTCAGGCGATTCCAGGCCGGATTCAGGCCCGCCGGTGCTTCTTGCGGAAGGCCGGGAGGGCCGCCATTCCCAGATCCGTAACCGGCTTTACCCATTTGCCGGAATAGAGATGAATCTGCATCAGGATATATCGGATGGGCTCGTCGATATAGCAGCAGAGGAAGATGACCCAGTAAGGCAGCTTCAGCACAAATCCTGCCCCGATCACACAGGGCAGTACCATCACATACATGAAGACGATCTCAAGGACCGTACCGTACACGGCGTCGCCGGAGGCGCGGTAGGTGTCATTCTGCATCCAGTTTCCCATACGGATCACAGATACAACCGCATAGATCAAAAGCAGCCGGGTGCCTGCCTCCAGGGATTCCCCTGACAGGCTCATGGCGGTCAGCAGCGGCCGGTGGATGGAAAGGATCAGCAGATCTGCCGCGAAGATCACTCCGCTGCACAGGTATACCAGGCGCTTGGCGCGGTCATACGCCGTATCCAGTTCGCCTGCGCCGACGCATTTCCCCACCAGGATGGAGGCGGCGTTGGCAAAACCGGTGAAGAAGCCGATGATCAGTCCTTCCATGGTTCGGAATACGGCCAGGGCGGCAATCACATGCTCCGGCTGACGGCCCAGGGTGATATTGATGATCATGTTGCCTACGCCGATCAGCACCTCATTGCATATAATAGGGAAACATTTTACAAAGTAGTTTTTCAGCTGCAGGCGGGTCCACCGAAAATGTCCCCGTATGCGGAACAGATACGGATAGCCGGTTCCCCAGGCCAGCAGATAGATGGTGATCATGTTCACTGCCGCCGCGCAGGTGGTGGCCAGGGCGGCGCCTCGGATGCCCATGGCAGGGAATCCCAGGTGGCCGTAGATGAACACCCAGTTCAGGAAAAGATTGGCGGCTACTGAGGCGAAGGAGGCGATCATGGGAATCCTCACCCGCTCCGTAGCCCGAAGAAGACAGCTCATGGCCATGGAGAATACCTGCATGAAATAGGCGAAGCCGACGATGCGCAGATATTGAACGCCGATCTCCTGGATGGCTGTTTTATCCGTATACAGCTTCATGATCATTTCCGGCGCAAAGAGGGCCAGACAGCCGAAGATCACTCCAACCGTCATCATGCACATCCAGGTCATCCCGTAAGAGCGCTCGATGCCGTCGTCTTCCCTGGAACCCCAGTATTGGGAGATGAACAGCATGCCTCCGCCGACGAATCCCCAGTAGCCGGAAAACATCAGGGAGGAGAACTGGGCGCACAATCCCAGAGCCCCTACTGACAATTCGCCCAGGGGCGCCACCATCATGGTGTCGATCATGCTGGCCGTGGTGGTCAGCAGATTTTGAAGGGCGATGGGAATGGCCACCGCCGCCAGATTTTTCAAAAACGGTCCCCATGGAAAGGACTTCTTCTGATTATATCGCATAAAACCTCCGCGATCAAAGGAGTGGTTTGGTGTCGTGAGAATCCCCGCTTTCCTGCAGATTCAGTTCCATCTGTTCGTAGCCGCTGTTTCTGTCATTATCAGGGATAGTGACTCCGGAAGCCTTCATGGCCAGAAGATTCTGGGTCTTGTAATAGGTCTTCCTGGCGAATTCATAGATGCTGTTCCGGTCCTCAGTGGTGACATTCTGATACCAGTACAGGAGAAAACTTTCATCGCTGGACAGAGTCCGGGTCACAGGTTCGCCTGCCTCATCCGGCCGGATCGGCTGAATGGGGGAGCCGGAAGGCACATCGAAGATGGCGTCCACGGATGTGTTCAGGGCCCTGGCGATGGCGTGCATATTGGCGGTCTTGACATGAGTGACGGTGCCGAGGACAATACGCCGAAGAGTCGTCATCGGTATATTGGTCTGTTCGGAAAGGTCTTTGAGTGTCATTCCCTTGGAGTCGATTACTTTCTGCAGTTTTTCATTCTTCATCGGTCTTTTTTCTCCGGAATCGAACGTATTTTCGAAAACATTACCATTTCTTTTATACCATATGTTGCCGGTTTTGACAAGAAACGATTTCTACGAAACAGCGAACATTTGTTCTTTTCTCGCTTTTGAAGGAAGATTCAGACCGGAGAAGTATGCCGTCAGCATAGCGGATTCCCGCAAAGCGCCGCAATGCCGCCGAATATAGAGTACGGCCGGATACCCCCGCAGGAGAACGCATGTCAGGAATCGTGACGTATATCTGTAAGCAGGCGTCAGACCCGCCGGACGCTCCCCCGGGAGAACGCCTGTCAGGGAGCGCGGTACACATGGCCCTTCTCCTCGCCGGACCAGCAGGTTTTCTGCATGTCGTCCAGATGTTCTTTGGACCACAGGCCGGGAGCGCCGCCGGTGTGCATGAAGATGGCGCCGTCTTCGGCGGAGATGACTCCCCGGTCAAGCATATCCACAAAGCCGTGGAAGACCTTGCCGGTGTAGCAGGGATCGGTGAAAATGCCTTCGGTTCGGGCCAGAAGCCCGATATAGGACCGGGTGATGGAATCCGGTTCATTGTAGCCTGTGCCGCCGTAGAAATGGCTGCCTTCCCCCATTTCCAGATGGAGGTCGCCGGCAGTGCAGGTAAAGCCCATATCAAAATAAGCGCTTAATCCGTTGATGAAGTCCACAGTCTCCTGAACAGGGCGGTAATCCGGTTCGATGGGAACTCCGATGACCTCAAAGGGAGCGTTGTAATACCGGGCTCCTGCCCACAGTCCCGCGAAGGTTCCGGTGGAGCCGTAGCCCACTACCAGGTGCCTGGCCTTTATATTCTGTTCTTTCATCTGTCTCATAATCTCGGGAACAGCCTGGACGTACCCGGCGGAGCCGATGAAGGTCTGGCCTCCGACGGGGATGCTTAAGACTTTGTCTCCCTGTGCCTCGTATTTTTCCATGATTTCCGCGGAAACCTTATCCAGAAACTTCTGGCGGGCCGCCGCCTGTTCTTCGGCGGGCAGGCTGTCGGCAGCGGAAGTGTCCACGAAATAGATATCGGCGCCCATCAGACGGTCCAGGAGAAGATTGCCGGACATGTAATCCGGTCTGGCCCCCTTCAGCACCAGAATGGGCTTCAGCCCATAGCGGACAGCGGCTGCCACAGTAAGCCGTCCGTGGTTGGTCTGGACGCCTCCGAAGGTCATAAGGGCCGTATAGCCGTTGTCCAGGGCGTATTTTACGATATAGTTCAGTTTCCGAGCCTTGTTGCCGCCCAGCGCCAGCCCGGTCATATCGTCCCGCTTGATGTACAGGCCGCCGTTTCTGCCCAGGGCTTTGGCCAGCCGGTCCATAGGCTCCAGGGGAGTGTCGGTATATCCTGCGTTTACATAGGTTAAATCCTGAATTTTCATGGTCTGTTTCCTTTCCGGTTTTAGGATTGCGGGAGCGCGAAGCGCGGAGCAATCCGTGCATCATGGGCGCCGCCGCAGAAACATGCGCCGCGGCAATTCTGCAGCGGCCCTGACATCTTATTAGGCTCCAATATCTTATTAGGCTCCAATATCTTATCAGGTCTCGACATCATATCAGGTCTCGACATCATATCAGGCCCCGACATCATATCAGGCCCCGACATCTTATTATAAAGACAGAAATTGCCGCTGTCAATGATTGGCAAAAGGTCTTGCCTTTTGGCGGGTTCGATATTATACTTACGAAAGACAATACTACGGAAAGAGGGGGCAATATGAAGATAACCATGCTGGGAACCGGCAATGCGCTGGTGACGGAGTGCTATAACACCTGTTTTGTCCTGAATGAAGGGGACTGGAACCTGATGGTGGACGGAGGCGGAGGCAACACGGTGCTCCGTCAGCTGAAGCTGGCCGGAATCGACTGGAAGGACATGCGGGATATTATCGTGACTCACAAGCATGTGGATCATATTATGGGTATCATCTGGATGGTGCGGATGATCTGTCAGAATATGGCGGCAGGGAAATACGACGGCGACGCCAGAATCTACGGCCACGAGGAAGTGATCGGGCTGGTGGAGGATATCGCCGGCAAGCTTCTGGTGCCTAAGCAGACCAGATTTATCGGGGACCGGCTCCGCCTGATCACGGTTCATGACGGTGAGGAACTTAAAATCGGCGGAAAGAAGGTCACGTTCTTCGATATCCACTCTACCAAGGCGAAGCAGTATGGATTCACCCTGGATATGGGCGGCGGAGAGAAGCTGACCTGCTGCGGCGACGAGCCCTACAATGAGTACGAGAGGCCCTACGCGGAGGGTAGCAGGTGGCTGCTTCACGAGGCCTTCTGCCTCGACGGTCAGGCGGACGTCTTCAAACCCTACGAGAAGCACCATTCCACGGTGAAGGACGCCAGCCAGCTGGCGGCCCGCCTGGGCGTGAAGAATCTTCTCCTGTACCACACGGAGGATAAGAATATCAAGAACCGCCGGGAACTGTACACCGCGGAAGGCAGGATGTATTACGACGGAAATATCTGTGTGCCTTACGATCTGGAGACCATAGAGCTGTAAATTTGCGCAGGACGAAACCCGCAGGCCGCCGCAGACTGCGCAGAATGAAAACAGGAACAAACAGGAATAAATTTAAATTTCTGCTTGAGATTTCACGAAAATGTGGTATAATAACGAGGAAAGCGCCGATGGCGCTTGCGGCAATCGGCATTTGACGAGTGCCTCCATCGAGACGCAAGTCGAGATGGTATAATAACGAGGAAAGCGCCGATGACGCTTGCGTGTGTAGTTCATTGGTAGAATGTCAGCTTCCCAAGCTGAAGAGGCGGGTTCGATTCCCGTCACGCGCTTTTAAAAGCCTGGAAAATACTAGGCTTTTTCTTTTTCGTGTTGCATACTGGTGCATATGCTGTTCTGTAACTGCCTTTGTAGGAAAGTCAATGGAACCAGCCAGGCGTTTGATAATCTTGATGATCTGTGGAAGAGCCTGGAGGATTAAAACTCATGCTTAAGATAAACAATTCCGGTCAGTTTAAGAGGGATTACACTGAGCTGGAAGCTGGTGTTATAACTTAGAGGCTTACCGATGAAAGGCGCTGCATGAAGACGAACTTTACGCAGCGTGGAATAAGGCGGTTAGAAATGAACATTTTGATAAAATTTCTCCGCTCTCATAATGATACGGCATTTTTGGAAAGGATTGTTTATGTTTATAGTAAATGGTATGGTTTATGGCGGTGAACCCCAGACGCCGGTCAGGATTCAATCTGTCCGGGTATTAGATAACCGAATATTAATTCTTACCTTCACGACGGGTGAGCAGAGGCTGTTTGATGCCGAAGTTCTTCGTGGTCCGGTGTATCAGCCGCTGTCTGATTTAAATGTTTTTAACAATGTGACTGTAGATTATGGCGTCGTCACATGGATGGACGGCGATATTGACTGTTCCCCAGAATATATGTATACGCACAGCTACGAATATTCTCAGCTTCCATAGCGCCTGCCAATGGTCCAGTGATGCAAGAAGTGAAATGTTACGTCAGTATGCGAGCAGAGCGCCAGTGACGCTCTGCTCGTATTGCGGTATTAGCTGCCGCGGAATCTGTACTATCGGCTGCCGGTTCGGCGATTTGCTGTAAAATTTTCCCATCTGACCATAAATTTGTACGAAAAGAAATAAAGTAAATACTCACGAATCAAGGATTGGTTATTGTATACTAAATACTGTGGTAGGATATGCAAAGTTTGCAGCAAAATTATGGAAGGAGGTAGTTTTATGGGTGAGTTTGTGAAACTGTCACAGGATGCATTGAAGGCCCTGCATGAGCAGAACCCGGCGATGATGTCCTATAACATCGAGTTTGCCGAAGTCACCGGGGGTACGTTCTGGAAGGCTTATACTCCGGGACAGATCGCCGGCACCGAGGATTTTGATGTGGACATGAGCGGCGGACTGACGGCGGCCTACAAGGATCTGATGCAGGTTTATCCGCCCATCAACCTGTACGACGAGAAGCTGCGGAAGCTGGCGAAGGAGTTCGGGCCTCTTTGGGTGCGGGTGTCCGGTACATGGGCGACGAAGACCTACTATGACCTGGACGACAAGATGGAGGGGAAGGTACCGGAAGGGTATCTGAACACTCTGACCCGCAGCCAGTGGGTAGGCGTCCTGGATTTCGTAAAGGCCGTGGGGGCGAAGCTGATGGTGTCCGTGTCCGCGTGTCCCGGCGTGTACGGGGCGGATGAGGCTCCTGTACCGGAGTGGACCCCGGTGGAGGCGGAGAAGCTGTTCAAGTTCAGCGCGGATTACGGCGTGCCCATTTCAGGTTCCGAGTTCGTCAATGAGCCCAACATGCTGTCGGAGACCGGATTCCCCAAGGGTTATACGGCGGCGGATCATGCCCGGGACCAGAAGATATTTGAGAAATGGCTGAAGGAAAATTATCCGGACTGCCTTTACATCGGACCCTGCTCCGTAGGCTCCGAGGGCAGTATGGGACGGCCGGCGGAGAAAGGCGGCGGAGGAGGCGTCGAAGCCCTGGTAGGCGAGAACTGCGATACGAAGGCGCTGATGGGCGAGGATCCCTGCCATCTGGACGTGTTCAGCTATCATTACTATAACGGCGTGTCCGAGAGGCTGGGCGGCGTCATGCCCCAGATGCACTGGCTGGCGGAGGAGGCCCATACGGAGGATTATCTGGCAGTAGCGATCAACAATGCCAAAGCCTACGCGCCTCTTCGGGACAAATACTGTCCCGGCGGTGAGATGTGGGTGACAGAGTCCGGCGACGCGGGCGGCGGCGGAGATACCTGGGCTTCCACCTATCTGGATGTGATCCGTACTCTGAATGAGGCGGGCGGATTCAGCCGGGAGACTCGGGGCATCATTTACCACAATACCCTGGCCGCTTCGGATTACGCTTACTTAGACCGGGTGACCCATGATCCCAGGCCCAATTACTTCGCGGTGCTTCTGTGGACCAGGCTGATGGGCACTACCGTGTACGATACCGGCGAGCCGGTGCGCATGGGCGCCCATGTCTACGCCCAGAGCCGAAAGGACGGCAAGGAAGGCGCTGTTTATCTGGTCATCAACAACAGCGAGACCGAGACGACTTCCGTGGAGCTGCCGAAGGAGGGCGAGGTCTACGTGCTGGCCGGAGAGGGCGGCAATAAGCGTGCTTCCGTCATGACCCTGAACGGTCGGCCCCTGAAGCTTGAGGCGGACGGCGGTCTTCCTGACCTGAGCGGCGAGAAAGCGGCTGCCGGCGTGATGGAACTGGCGCCTTTAAGCTGCGCGTTTATCGTGCTGTAGGGAAAAGAGATAAAGGTTAAAAGGTATAAAAAGGAAACACCTTATGTACAGATTATTTTAGGAAAAGTCCAGCGGTGATATGTCAAGAGGAAAATGAATAAAAATCGCACTTTTTTTGTTCATCTTCCAAAAGGCGCAA
>CANQRW010000053.1 GCA_947626365.1 uncultured Lachnospiraceae bacterium | reverse complement strand
AGCGGAGAAAAAAAGTATTATCTGGCAGATCTGAGTTTTTATTTTGCGCAAAATACAGATAATCGGATTCATTATGGACCGGTTTTGGAAAATATGGTCTATACCTATGCCAGAGCTCAGGATTATTCAGTCAGCGTTGGAAGAATCGGAAAATTAGAATGTGATTTTATTCTCAGAGATAATGAAATGCAATATTCTTATGTACAGGTAGCATACACGATCGCTTTGTCGCAGGAAACAGAAGATAGGGAATACCGTGCTTTGGAAGCGATCAAAGACAATTACCCGAAATACGTTGCAACAACCGATTCGTTGTTACAGCAGAGAAATGGCATTAAAAACATAAATCTAATTAACTTTATGAAAAATGGTCAAAAATTTTAACTTTTTTGGTGCGCAATAGATACAACACCCCGGTGATCATCAAGTATTTCTTCTGGCAGATGACGGCGGCCAATCCGCAGGCGGTATTTGCGTGTGTAAATTAATTATGGGGAAGCGGCCTGTCCGGGGAAATTCGCGGACAAAAGTATTGTGTTCAATGGATATAACAAACAGAAAGGCAGTTTATAACGATGCAGATGAACCTCAGGGAATTCACGGAAGCGGTGGACAGGGAAACAAAAGAGATGAGCAGGGAGGAACTGTGGCTTCTGGCCCACAGTCTTGCGCGCAAGGTGCCGGAGGACGCGAGAGAAGAATTTCTGGATCTGATCGGGCGCGCGCGGAAGAAAGAAGCGGGGGACGGTGAGAATACATATGATATCACCGCCGTGGCAAAGGAGAAGGACAGAGAGGATATCCGAGCCATGGCCGCCCGTCTGGAGGAACAGTTTCATGAGATCGAGGAATGTACCCTTGCGCTCCAGGCGGAGGGATATGAGGACTATTCGTCAGGATACTGGGATCCGGACTGGCTTTATGAATACGAGGATCCGGAAGGAATCGGAGAAATATTTGAACAGACGGACAATCTGATAGAGCATTGTGTAAACGATGGATTCTATGAGGAAGCGGTAAAACTTTTCGACCTTGCAGTGGGGACGGAAGTGTATGCCGATGACGGCGGTGGCGATGGGATATTTCTCAGTCTCAGGGATCTGGTAGATGAGCATTTAGCGTCTGTGGACTGCGATAGGCTCATCCTGAACGGCCTTTATGCCGTATATCAGAATACGGAACCTGATCAGAGGGCCCAGGAGATGTATGCTTATCTGACCAGTGATTTGTTAAGAGGAACGCGTCTGGAGGATGTCCTGAGCGTGGGACGGGAAGAACTGGAAGGGCAGGAAATGTTCTGGAAATCCTGGATCCGGCTGCTGACAGATAAATCCGGAGATACGGCGGGAAAATACCTGGAAGAAGCTGTATTGTTCCAGTGCGCGGATGCAGAGATGATCGAGGCGGCTCATAAGGCGGTATCCCTGCATCCCGGACTATACCTGGCCGTCGTAAAAAAACTTGCGGAGAGTAACGCGGCCTGCGCGCTGGATACCGGAAGAACTGCCTTGAAAGAGATTGATGCCAAGTATAGAATACGCGGGAGCGTAGCCCTGGCAACAGCGGAAGCGGCGCTGAAAACGGGAGAAAGGAAGCTGGCTGAGCAATGCTGGCTGGAGGCTTTCCGGTCGGACACCACTGCGGTGAATTATCTTCGGATCGCGGCGGAGTGCGGGGACCCCGGACAGTACCGGGAGGAACTGGCGCAGGCGATAAACAGCTGCAAACCGGATTCCGGCGATGATTATCGCGCGTTCAGCAATTATGGAAACCGCTATGAATCATATCAGGAGATAGAAACGAACTCCATACATGGCAAAGAGCGGTTTCTCTTGAATTTTCTGAGCGGAGATTTTGACGCGGCTATGGAAGAATGCGCGAAAGTGCAGAAAGGACTGGGGTGGACGGGACATGTGATCAAATGCGTGCTTCCGCTGTTTCTTCTTCTGCTTCTTAAAAGCAGTACGCCGGCAGCCGGCTGCAGAGAACAGGTAAGAACGGCGGCTTATGAAATGAGATTTCAGAAAAAGGATTATGAGAAAGGGCTCTGTAAGGGACCAGGATCACAGGAACCGTCTGCCGGGGAAGAGAACGCGGATATTTTTGAGAAGGCTTTCTCAAAGTGGAAGGCGCGCCAGGTCATTTCAGCGGAACAGGAAGAAAAGTATCTTGTTCAGCTGGAGCGGCTGATCCATATGAGGGTGAGAGCAATTGTATCCGGACAGCATCGGAACCATTACGGCAGCGTTGCGGCGCTGGCCGCCGCCTTAGGAGAGGTGAAGGAATCAAGAGGGGAATTATTCGCGAAGGATAGGATCCTTCTGAACTATAGGGCAGAATTCCCCAGGCATTCTTCTTTTCATGCGGAACTGCGGGCGTATGGAATGCCGGATACGAGAAAGAGGTAGGAAAATATTTCTTGACAACACCCTGTTCTCTATCTATAATAGGTAGGACATGTTAAAAAGACCTAAAGACAAAGACGGAGACAGTAGTCCTGCGGGAACGTCCCAGCGAGCCGGTGATGGTGAGAGGCCGGTATCAGTAGCGCAGGAGGCGAAGATCACTCCCGAGTCGCAGGCCGAAGAAGCGGATGCAGTGTATCTCTTTGGGTAGGCCCCGCCGGTTATTCCGCCGTTAAGTGGAAGTCATATGTTAGTATGGTAATCAGGTGGTACAGCGAAGTATCAGACCTTCGTCCTCATTACGGGGACGGAGGTTTTTTATACAGTGGTTGTTGCGGAATTGCCGCAGTGAATATTTCTGCGGCAGCGCCATTGTACAAAGACCCCTTCGGGCAGGATCGCGCTGCGGCGAAGCTGAAGGTGTCAGTCTCACCTGATGGAAGTTGAAATGGAGGTTTACGAAATGCCGAAGTATGCAAAAGTTTCCACGGACCTTAAGTTTGTGGAGCGGGAGAGGGAAGTCGGAAAGTTCTGGAAGGAACACAAGATTTTTGAAAAGAGTATGAAGCAGCGGGAAGGCTGCCCCACCTACACCTTCTATGACGGGCCGCCGACGGCCAACGGGAAACCGCATATTGGGCATGTGGAGACCCGTGTCATCAAGGATATGATCCCCAGATACCGGACCATGAAGGGATATATGGTCCCCCGTAAGGCCGGCTGGGATACCCACGGACTCCCGGTGGAGATCGAGGTGGAGAAGCTTTTGGGACTGAACGGCAAGGACCAGATCGAGGAATACGGCCTGGAACCGTTTATCGACAAATGTAAGGAGAGCGTCTGGAAATACAAGGGCATGTGGGAGGATTTCTCCGGCACCGTCGGTTTCTGGGCGGATATGGATGATCCTTACGTGACGTATCATGACGATTACATTGAGTCTGAGTGGTGGGCTTTAAAGACCATCTGGGACAGGGGACTTCTCTACAAGGGCTTTAAGATCGTGCCTTACTGTCCCCGGTGCGGCACTCCGCTATCTACAGCGGAAGTGGCCCAGGGCTATAAGGACATCAAGGAGCGGTCCGCCATCGCCAGATTTAAGGTGAAGGGCGAGGACGCTTATATCCTGGCCTGGACCACCACCCCCTGGACCTTGCCCAGCAACGTGGCTCTCTGCGTGAACCCGGTGGAGACCTACGCCAAGGTGAAGGCCGCCGACGGCTATACCTATTATATGGCCCAGGCCCTTCTGGACACGGTTCTGGGAAAGCTGGCAGGAAAGGCCGCTGACGGAGCCGCGGCCGGCAAGACGGCCGGAAGCAAAGAGGGAGCGGCTGCCGGTAAGGAGACCGGGACTGCCGCGGGAGACGCTGTTCCTGCCTATGAGATTCTGGAAACCTACCCCGGCAAGGAGCTGGAATACAAGGAATATGAGCCTCTGTTCGACTGCGCGGTGGAGACCTGCGCGAAGCAGAACAAGAAGGCCTTCTACGTGGTCTGCGATTCCTACGTTACCCTGACCGATGGTACCGGCGTGGTTCATATCGCCCCGGCTTTCGGTGAGGACGACGCCAAGGTAGGCCGGGTCTACGATCTGCCATTCGTTCAGCTGGTGGACGCCAAGGGTGAGATGACGGCGGAGACCCCCTACGCGGGCGTATTTGTGAAAAAGGCCGATCCCATGGTTCTGCGGGATCTGGACGCCAAGGGCTTGCTTTTCGACGCGCCCAAGTTTGAGCACAGCTATCCCCACTGCTGGAGATGTGACACGCCCCTGATCTACTATGCCCGCGAATCCTGGTACATCAAGGAGACGGCGGTTCGGGATGACCTGATCCGCAATAACAATACGGTCAACTGGATTCCCGAGTCCATCGGTATGGGAAGGTTCGGCAACTGGCTGGAGAACATTCAGGACTGGGCCATCTCCCGGAACCGTTACTGGGGAACTCCATTAAATATCTGGGAGTGCGAGTGCGGCTATCAGCACAGCGTGGGAAGCCGGCAGGAACTGGCGGATTTAAGCGGAGATCCTAACGCGGCGAAGGTGGAGCTTCACCGTCCCTACATTGACGAAGTGACCTTCCCCTGCCCCAAGTGCGGAAAGACCATGCGCCGGGTGCCGGAGGTCATCGACTGCTGGTTCGATTCCGGGGCCATGCCCTTCGCCCAGCACCATTATCCCTTTGAGAACAAAGAATTGTTTGAGCAGCAGTTTCCGGCCCAGTTCATCTCCGAGGCCGTGGACCAGACCAGAGGGTGGTTCCACTCCCTGATGGCTGAGTCCACCCTGCTGTTTAACTGTTCGCCCTATGAAAATGTAATCGTTCTGGGCCATGTCCAGGATGAGAACGGACAGAAGATGAGCAAGTCCAAGGGCAACGCGGTGGATCCCTTCGAGGCATTGGATACCTACGGCGCCGACGCCATCCGGTGGTATTTCTACACCAGCGGAGCGCCCTGGCTGCCCAAGCGCTTCTCCGGCAAGGCCGTGACGGAAGGCCAGCGGAAATTCATGGGTACTCTGTGGAATACCTACGCGTTCTTCGTGCTGTACGCCAACATCGACGAGTTTGACGCCACGAAGTACACGCTGGATTACGAAAAAATTTCCGTTATGGATAAATGGCTTCTGTCCAAGATGAATACACTGGTAAAAGAAGTGGATGATAATCTGGATCATTACCGGATTCCTGAGGCGGCGAGAGCGCTGGAGGAGTTCGTGGATGATATGAGCAACTGGTATGTCCGCAGAAGCCGTGAGCGTTTCTGGGCCAAGGGCATGGAGCAGGATAAGATCAACGCCTACATGACCCTCTACACGGCCCTGGTGACCGTCTGCAAGGCGGCGGCCCCCATGATTCCCTTCATGACGGAAGCGATTTACCGAAACCTGGTATGCAGCATTGACAAGACGGCGCCGGAGAGCGTTCATCTGTGCGATTTTCCTGTGGCCGATGAGAAATACATCGACAAAAAGCTGGAGGAAGACATGGACGAGGTGCTTAAGGCAGTGGTTCTGGGCCGCGCCGCGAGAAATACGGCGAACCTGAAGAACCGCCAGCCCCTGGCCCAGATGTTTATCAAGGCTGACCATACCCTGTCCGATTTCTATGTGGAGATCATCAAAGACGAGCTGAATGTGAAGAAGGCGTCATTTACCGACGACGTCCGGGCATTTACATCATACACCTTCAAGCCTCAGCTTAAGACCGTAGGTCCCAAATACGGAAAGCAGCTTGGCAGCATCCGAAAGGCCCTGTCAGAGGTGGACGGCAACGAAGCCATGGATACCCTGAAGGCCGAAGGCGCTCTGACTTTCACCTTCGACGGAACGGAAGTGGTTCTCAAGGAGGAAGACCTGCTTATCGATATGAGCCAGAAGGCCGGATATGTGTCGGAAGCGGATAATTCGGTTACCGTGGTCCTGGATTCCAATCTGACGCCGGAGCTCATCGAGGAAGGCTTTGTCCGGGAACTGATCAGCAAGATTCAGACCATGCGGAAGGAAGCGGGATTCGAGGTCATGGATCACATTGACGTTTACCAGCGGGGCAATGAGAGACTGGCCGGGATTTTTGAAAAGTACGGTGACCAGATTAAGTCAGAGGTTCTGGCAGAAACGATTTCTGAGGGATCTTCTGACGGCTACAGCAAGGACTGGAGCATTAACGGAGAGAACGTGACACTGGAAGTAAAAAAATTATAAAATCCCCCGGCGGATCTCTGCCGGAAGGACATAACAACATGGAAAAGTGAACAATCAGAGGAGTGATTTTTAAAAATGGAACCGCAATTTGACAAAGAGGAGTTTAAGCGGTCTATCATCTACACATTGAAAAGCAAATACCGCAAGAAGATCGAGGACGCTACCAAGCAGGAAATGTTCCAGGCGGTAGCTTTCGCGGTGAAGGAGATGATCGTTGACAAGTGGATTGCTACCCACAAGCAGTATGAAAGGCAGGATGTGAGAACCGTTTACTACCTGTCCATGGAGTTTCTTATGGGCCGTGCCCTGGGCAACAACATCATCAACCTGATGGCATACGACCAGATTCGTGAGACCCTGGAGGAGATGGGCTACGACCTGACGGATCTGGAGGATCAGGAGCCGGACGCGGCTCTGGGCAACGGCGGCCTGGGACGTCTGGCGGCATGTTTTTTGGATTCCCTGGCGACCCTGGGCTATCCGGCCTACGGCTGCGGCATCCGCTACCACTACGGCATGTTTAAGCAGAAGATCGAGAACGGATTCCAGGTGGAGGTTCCCGACGAATGGCTGAGAGACGGCAATCCCTTTGAGGTGCGCCGCTCCGAGTACGCCCAGGAAGTGAAATTCGGCGGCTACGTGAAGCAGGTATGGGAAGGCGGCCGGCAGCGCTTCATTCAGGAAGGCTATCAGTCGGTTATGGCTATCCCCTACGACCTGCCTATCGTGGGCTACAACAACAACGTGGTAAATACCCTGCGGATCTGGGACGCCCAGCCCATCAATATGTTCAATCTGGACTCTTTCGATAAGGGCGACTACCAGAAGGCGGTGGAGCAGGAGAACCTGGCCAAGAACATCTGCGAGGTCCTGTATCCCAACGACAACCATACGGCAGGCAAGGAGCTGCGGCTGAAGCAGCAGTATTTCTTCATTTCAGCCAGCGTGCAGCGGGCGGTCAAAAAGTATAAGGTTCATCACGCGGACCTGCGGCACTTCCATGAGAAGAATGTGTTCCAGTTAAACGACACCCATCCGACGGTGGCCGTTCCGGAACTGATGAGGATCCTTATTGATGAGGAAGGGCTGACCTGGGACGAGGCGTGGAACGTAACCACCAGGACCTGCGCCTACACCAACCACACCATTATGTCAGAGGCTCTTGAGAAATGGCCCATCGACCTGTTCAAGCGGCTGCTGCCCAGGGTTTACCAGATCGTAGACGAGATCAACCGCCGGTTTGTGGAGCAGATCCGCCAGATGTATCCCGGCGACGAGAGCAAGGTAGCCAACATGGCCATTCTCTATAACGGCCAGGTGCGCATGGCTTATCTGGCAATCGCAGGCAGCTTTTCCGTCAACGGCGTGGCGAAGCTTCATACGGAGATTCTGGAGAAGCAGGAGCTGAAGGATTTCTATGAGATGACCCCGTGGAAGTTCAACAACAAGACCAACGGCATTACCCAGAGAAGATTCCTCCTTCACGGCAATCCTCTTCTGGCCAAATGGGTGACGGAGAAGATCGGGACCGACGAGTGGACCACCAATCTGCCTCTGATTGAGGGAATAGCCAAATATGCCGACGATCCCCAGGCCCAGAAGGAGTTTAACGAGATCAAGTATCAGAACAAGCTGCGTCTGGCCAAATATATAAAGGAACACAACGGGATTGATGTAAAACCCGATTCCATCTTTGACGTGCAGGTGAAGAGGCTTCATGAGTACAAGAGGCAGCTTCTCAATATCCTTCATGTGATGTATCTGTACACCAAGCTGAAAGATGATCCCAACCTGGATATGGTGCCCAGAACCTTTATCTTCGGCGCCAAAGCCGCTGCCGGATACAGGAGAGCCAAACTGACCATCAAGCTGATCAACGCGGTGGCGACGGTGGTGAACTCCGACCCGACGATCAAGGATAAACTGAAGGTGGTATTCATTGAGGATTACCGGGTCAGCAACGCGGAGATTATTTTCGCGGCCTCTGACGTCAGCGAGCAGATTTCCACCGCCAGCAAGGAGGCCTCCGGTACCGGCAACATGAAGTTTATGCTGAACGGCGCCCTGACCCTGGGGACCATGGACGGAGCTAACGTGGAGATCGTGGAGGAAGTGGGCATCGAGAATGCATTTATCTTCGGAATGTCCGCCGATGAGGTCATTAACTATGAGAAGTATGGTGGTTACAATCCCATGGATATCTTCAACAACGACTGGATCATCCGCCGGGTGCTGATGCAGCTGATCAACGGCTATTTCGCTCCCCAGGATCCGGAGTTGTTCCGGGATATTTACAATTCCCTTCTGAACACCAACTCCAGCGACCGGGCGGATACCTACTTTATCCTAAAGGATTTCTGGTCCTACGCTGACGCGCAGAAGAGGATCGACCAGGCCTATCGGAACCGGGAGTGGTGGACCAGGGCGGCGATCCTGAATGTGGCTCATTCCGGAAAATTCTCTTCCGACCGCACCATCGAGGAGTATGTAAGCGACATCTGGCACCTGGATAAGGTGAACGTGGAGCTGTAGAGCGCGCTGAGCGGATTACGTTAGTATGCAAAAAACGCGCCAGTGACGTGTTTTTGGTATTACGTCAGTATGCGAGCAGAGCGCCAGTAACGCTCTGCTCATATTTGCCGGAACCTGACAGGAATCGGCGATCCGGCGTCCGGCAAAGGAAATGGATTCGCAGTGGTTTTGCAATCTGGAATCCCGCAAATATAAGGAATGAAAAGGGCCTTTCTTTCATAGACTGTCAAAAGCATTCTGTGAGGGGAGGCCCTTTTTTGCGCCATTTTTTATTGCGCCGCCATGGGAAGGAGTCCGGCATTGGAAAGGAGTCCGACATTGGGAAGGGGTCCGACATTAGAGGGGACTCTGAACCGCGCAGTTCCGGAAAAAAGAATGCGGGGATACGGTTTTGGGCAGTGCTTGCCGCGGTATTTTTAATATTTCCCTACATTACGTCGCTGATCTGGTCATACAGAATCAGAGAATCGGCAGGGCTGGAGAGGGGAGAACCATTGATAGGGGGAATTTTCGGCGCAGGCTGGTGGGATGCTGACGGCAGGCAGGAGGAAAATTCCGGGGAAGCCGGTTCAAGGACCGGAGAACGGAGAATCTGTCTGGGCGGCGGACGAAAGGGGTACATGAATATAGAGGAATATCTGCCGGGACTGGTGGCCGGACAGATTCCTGCGGAATATGAGATGGAGGCCATAAAGGCACAGGCGATCATCGCGAGAACCTATATATACCGTCGGATGGGGGACGACAGGGAGATTGCCGAAAGCCGGCTGTTTCCTGCTGATATTGCGGAAACGGAGACAGAAGGCGGCCTGGACCGAGAAGATTTTTCAGAAATGTATGAGAAGATCTGCAGGGCAGTGAAGGAAACGGAAGGACTGGTTCTGATGTATGAGGGAAAACCGGTGGATCCTTTATTTCACCGGATCAGCGCCGGGGCTACCAGAACCGGAGATGAGGCCCATCCGTATCTGCAGCCGGCGGACAGCAGTTATGATATGGAGGCAGAAGGCTTTTTAAGTGTCAGAGACTGGGAACCTGCGGAGTTTGCCGAAAGAATCGGTGCCCTGGGCGGGACCGGCCGGATCAGTCCTGATAGGGTGGCGGACTCCATTCAGATAGTGGAGAAAGACGATGCCGGATATGTGGAGCAGATTCAGATCGGCACTCATATATACACCGGCGAGCAGGTTCGCACGGCGCTGGAACTTCCGTCAGCGGCGTTTTCCGTGAGGGAACATGAGGGAAAGATTCAGACGGTATGCCGCGGGATCGGCCACGGCCTGGGACTGAGTCAGTACGGGGCGGATCACATGGCGTCAGAAGGGAAGACAGCACGGGAGATATTGGAATATTATTATAAAAATGTCGAGATTATTTTGCCGGAATCATGAATAAGCCGGTTGCCTTTGGTAAGAATATTACCGAGGTGATTAAGGTGAAAGAAAAATTCAATCAGATGTTCAAGGATAAACTGTTCCTTGTCATGTTAGTGTTAGGCCTGCTGACTATTGTTGCGGCAGCAGGAGTGGCGACGATCCAGCGGGGCAATATGCCGGGAGAGGAAAATCCGTACATGCAGCTGCAGGATTCCGGCACCATGATCGCGGAGGATTCCGGTGAAGGCGAGCAGCCCCAGGTTGCCGGAGATGCCGACGCGAAAAGGAAAGAGGAGCCGGCGGTTCCGGCAGAAGAAAAAGAACGGGTCAAGGCAGTCTCTGAGACTAAGACTGCCGTGGTCAGCCAGGATTCAGGGAGCGAATCCGTTCAGACAGGGGCGGAACAGGCTCAGGCCCTGGTGCTGGATTTTACGGATGCGGATAAGATGACCTGGCCGGTCCGGGGAAATGTACTTCTGGATTACAGTATGGACACGACCATCTATTTTCCGACCCTGGCCCAGTATCAGGTGAATCCCGGCATGGTGATTCAGGCGGAGGTGAGCCAGCCGGTGGCTGCCCCGGCCAACGCAAGGGTTCTGGCAATCGGCTCCAATGAGGAGCTGGGAAGCTATGTGCAGCTGGATCTGGGCAACGACTATATAGCCACCTGCGGACAGTTGAAGGAAATTCCCGTGGTGGAAGGCGAATACCTGGAGATTGGGCAGATTCTGGGATACGTGGCGGAACCTACCAAATACTATTCCATCGAGGGAAGCAACGTGTACTTTCAGCTGGATCAGAACGGTGAGCCGGTAGATCCTCTGGACTATCTGGAGTAAAGGCCGGTATGGACGAGGCAGCTGCCTATGGCAGGAAGCTGCCTCGTCCGGCGGATAGGGCGGGAGGCCGCCTGAAAAATTTAGAAAAGTATTATGATTTGTTCACAAATTATTTAGAACCTTCTGTTATACTATAAAAAATGCTTCTCCGGGAGATGTCCCGGGAAAGCAGTATGCATCATGGTAAGGAGTACATATGAACGTATTATTTTTTCTGACACCGAAGAGTGAAGTGGCATTTATCTACGAGGATGATAGTCTCAGGCAGGCGCTGGAGAAGATGGAGAACCATACCTATTCAGCGGTGCCGATCATTTCCCGCAGCGGACAGTATGTGGGAACGATCACGGAGGGAGATCTTCTGTGGGGCATCAAAAATCAGTTTAATCTGAACCTTAAGGATGCGGAGCGGGTAGGAATCTCTACCATCAAGCGAAAGCTGGATTATCAGCCTGTATATGCCGATGCCAATATGGAAAGCCTGATTGAGAGAGCATTGAACCAGAATTTTGTGCCGGTCGTGGACGACCAGAAGAATTTTATCGGAATTATCCGAAGGAAGGATATTATTCTGTATTACTATAAGCAGCAGATGGAGAGCAGAAAGTGATATGATTTATCATGTATAATCCCGCTTCCTTCCGAATATGATATTCCTCTGCGATTTTCTTCGCACGCAGTTGTTTTTTCTACATAAACTACTAGTATCAAAGCGATTCAACGAAAGGAGCTTTCGGTTCTATGAATTGTGGATGCAGTAGTCAGGCGGTTCAGCCTTATTCCACGATCAGCTGCCCTAATACCGCGGTCAGTGCCGCCGGTCAGTATCCGACTGCCATGGGATATGTGCCCTGGCAGCAGTGGCAGCAAACTTACTCGCCTGAGCAGGGTCTGGTCCGGGGAACCATTTTCCCGGAACTGGATCTACCCTTTGTCATGGGGAGGTACTGCTCATGAATGAAAACTGTATGCAGCTTTTAAATGTAATCGACCAGGCCAGTTTCGCTATGGACGATGTCCTTTTGTATCTGGACACTCATCCCTGCGACCAGGCGGCCTTGTCCTATTATCAGTCTGCGGCGGGAATGCGCCGGCAGGCTATGGATGCGTATCAGCAAAGCTGCGGCCCTCTTATGGCGGACAGCGTTAATTCAGCCGGGGCCTGCTGGCTGTGGGTGCAGGGGCCATGGCCCTGGGAAGGAGGCCGCTAACGTATGTGGAGATATGAAAAGCGTCTGCAGTATCCGGTAAATATCACTAATCCTAATCCGCAGATGGCGCAGTTTATCGCCAGCCAGTACGGCGGGCCGTACTGCTAAAACAGATAACATGCCCGGAAAGGCCCGAAAAATAAGGCTTTTTCGAGGGTGCTACGCATAATAGCAAAAGGTCATTTTCTTATTTTGCCGATCCCAAACGATTTCTTTAAGGACACTGCGGATCGCCACGCCCTTCACTTCATGGCCCACATTTGGGTCTGAGATAAGGTCGTACACAGTGCGGATACGGTTCAGGACATCCTTCTCTGAGGGTGCGGTATCTTTATCCTGATACCGCTCCTGAAGCTCCTGATATTCCCGGATCAGGTCCTCACGTTCCTTTGCCAGGCGGAGCTTGTTCTCTTTGTATTCTTCCAGAGTATCAATCTCATTTTCGTAAGCCTCGCGAATTCGTTTTTCTTTTATCTCAAGGCGGGAGAGTGCTTCACTCAGAATCTGTTCTTCAGCCTGCTTCTGATTGTCAGGTTTTTCCACATGCTCAAATTCGACTACGCCTGCAGCAATGACGGCCTGCAGGGATTCCATCACGGCAGAGACGGCATATTGCTCCGTCATGCTGGAAGATCCTTTATGATAGCCTTTCATGTATTTCCAACACTGGAAAACACTGGAGCGGCCATCTCCCGAGTTATTCTTGTGATAAGACAGCGATGCGCCGCAGATAGAGCAGCGCAGCAGGCCGGAGAGCCAATGCTTGCAGCTGGACACTTCACGACGCTGGAGAGGGCGGTACTCTCTGGAGATACGCTCCTGGCATTCATCCCAGACAGCGGTGACAGATGGCCGTGTTTCGTGAGTCCCCTGGAATTCATATCCGTTCCAGACGACTAAACCGGTATAGAATTTATTGCTGAGGATCCGGAAGATGGTCCTGCGTTCAAATGGGTGCCCGCGCCGCGTCAACCATCCGCGCCTGTTGCATTCCCTGGAGATTCCTGTCATGTCAAGGCCATCATGATAAGCCTGAAAGATGTATTCTACGATTTTGTATTTTTCCTCATCGATCACAAAAGGCTTGCCTTCTCCCACAGCTGTATATCCCAGAGATGGAACCATCTGATAACCTTGACGCAGCGCCTTCTCCTGCATCCCGCGTTTAACCTCGCCGGAGAGATTAAAAGAGTAATATTCATCGAACCATTCAATGATGGTCTCAATCAGGCGCCCAAACATGCCATCAGCAATCGGTTCAGATATGCTCTTGATCTCGATGCCGCATTTCTTCCGGAGGATGCTCTTGTAGAATGTGCTCTCATCCTGGTTGCGGGCGAAGCGTGAGAACTTCCACAGGTACAATCGCTTGAAGGGCGCCGGCGACTGCGATTTGGCTGTAGCGATCATCCTCTGGAACTCCGGTCGGTTGTCCGCCTTCCTTCCGGAGATTCCGCGGCTCTCAATGAAGATGAAGTCTTTTGGGATCACATAACCGTCCGTTTTGGCAGCCTCCAGGATCAGCCGGACCTGAGCATCCGGGGACAGCTCCGTCTGATCGTCCGTGCTTACGCGGACATAGGCGGCGCCGATTTCCAAAGTGTCTTTTTCTGTCATCAAACCATCTCCTTCTTTGCAGATTATGAATTTTGGGTATAAAAATACACCTCTTGCGGTTTCAGGTGCCCAATGGTATAATATCTTTGTCGTGAGGTATTATACGGATATCGGAACCTGATTCCGCAATAGTATCTGTGCAGACCGTCCAGCGTTGCCGCGCCGGGCGGTTTTGCTTATTTATTGACATTGCCCTAAATAGGGGATATAATATGCTTAGCAAGAGAGTCGAAAGCTAGAGTACACCTAGCCGCCGGCAGAATAAGAGTTACAAAAAAGTAGCGCCTTATCTTACCAGGACGAGGGCGCTACTTTTTGCGTATCGTGCAAACAACAAGAGTAACAACGGCGCAAAGCATAATCACAAAGGAAAACAGATCTCCATATGTAACCATAGCACCAGCCTCCTTTCGTAAAGTCCGGCGGCTGACGTAATCGCCCCTTCGGCTCCCTGGTGAAGCATATTAGGTTGTAATGGTGCGAAAAAATCTATTGAAAAAATCTAAAATGTATCATATAATATGCTTAACAGGACAGCCGGGAGATAGATGAAGCCTATCCGCTCCGGCGCGAATTCAACAATTATTAAAAAGCAAGCTGCCTTCTCCGGCCAAGAGACGAGGCAGCTTGCTTATTTTCTATAGTTCAGAACTGCTATGATGAGCAGTGCCACAGTCAAGATGACCATGAATTCTTCATATGTACTCATAAGCATCACCCTTTCCACAGGATAGGGAACGGATGACTGCACGCCTCCCCGGCTGTCCTGTTAAGCATATTATATTGTCATGGTGCTGTATTTCCCCGTGTCAGAATCTGACACGGGGACGGGGCAGTTATCACATGTCCAGGTTCATACGGTTAACAAAAATACTGGATTTCACCAAAATAATCATACCATTTCTGAATAATATCCGCGCTGTTTGCCTCGATCATGCGCAAAAGCTTTCGCAGCGTTTGCGGAGGAATATGGGAATTGTTATTGCATAACAGTGCTTTCCCTGTTCTGGTGATCCAAATTTTGGTAGCGTTTGCCTGCGGTGTAGATTCGGCAATGTGAATATGAACAGGTTCGATGGGCTCATTTTCATTTGACCAAAAATAAATGATATAAGGCCCAACTCTAAAAATTTGAGGCATTGGCGAATCCCCCTTCTTTTGAAAATTCCATAATGAGATGGGCATTATTCTGTATCAATCTTTTGAAATTGTCTATTTCTTCGTCGCTGAATCCAACAATATCTTCCCATTTGTAATCCGGCAGGTAACAGGTTGCATTATGGAATCCTCCGAAAACAGGCTTTTCAATATATACTTTTACCTGGCCATCCGGTCTCATTTCAGAATGAACAATTTCTGTATTATCATTTAGAGTCATGTATGGATACATCATAACGTTTTCCTCCATGTTTATTTTATGCTGTTTAATCGTCACTTACTTTCCCGATCACCTTCCCGATCAGGCGGATGTCTTAAAGGCTAATTCCCTCTTGTTTTAATATTTGAATGATTTCTGACGTTGGTGTATAACCAGATTTCCTAATCATACGCGCTAATCTCCCATACATTTTTTTTCCATTATTATCACCATATTCGTTTACAGCGCCTATGAAAATTGCGTCTAAGCACACTTGCAATGCCTGCTCATAATTCCCTCTTTTTTCATGTAGCATAGATAAACGTTTGTATGCAGGCACACATGACCAATGAGGGACTTTATAAAAATCACAATATTCTACAATTTTTTTATATGTTTCAATATTGCTCAGGCACAATTTCTCATATTGAATAGCATTGGGCCCCGTATAGTCTTTTAAATTATATAAAACAGACCATAGGTTTTCTATGCGGTTCATTTCATCATAATACTTATCTTCAAGTTTTTGATAATTTTTATTATATACGAATTGGCTATATCGCTTGTCTAAATCTGTATTGAATGATGTCTTTTTACTTGTAAATTTATCTACGATTTTAGAAAAAATCATTTGCAATCACTCCTACAAATATATCATATTTAAAATTTACGTCTCAGTTCCACGACCCTTCCGATGATCCGGACAGGTTTCTCCAGGACTTTCAGTAAATATATAAGAGAAAAGGTGCTACCGGCTTTGCCCGATAACACCCTTCTTAATAACCTCCTGACACGGTTGCCCGTGATCTAATCATAACTACATATTAGAACAAAATCTAAATTTTGTCAAATGGTCATTATCAGTATATAGTGCATCAAGCATTATTATGCTTATTCTCAAATAAAAAAACTTTGAGTGCAGACAGGATCTCTTGGCATTTATTGTTATCAATAAATAGTATATTTAGAATTTTTGTCCGTGGCAATCGGTTGGCTCGAATCGTATAAATCATCTGGACAGACATCCTGGCCGTCTTCCCATTCGACACTCAGACCCGCGATATGCACGGTCCGGAAAACAGCAGGATCCCTCAGGCGGCCGAACCAGTCACCTTTAATCAGCGGTTTAGCGTCGTATATTTTTGTTTCTCCATTGTCGAATTGGACAAGTAGGCGGTAATTGTCAAGGGGATGGACTTCTGTGGCTGTAGGTCTCATACTTGGAATCCTCCTGTTACTGTAACGGCTGGATTTTAAAAGCCTGTTGGCCTTCCTGTAAAAGGTTCCAGTTAGCAGTCAGATCATCTTCGTGGATCGCGATCCATGCGACTACCATTTTCTTTTGCTTGGCGGGGAAATTACCGTCAAGGATATTTCCTTCAAGGTCGAAAACAGCCTTATAGCCTTGGTATTCAGCGTGAATGTGGGGCTTATTGTGTTTTACGTTTGGCTCACTATACATTCTGATAACAATTCCATAGAACAGACTTAGTACTGGCATAATAATTACCTCCTCTGAAATCATTTGTCTTTGGGCCGGAACAGGATGATCTGCATGCTGGGCCTGCGCTTTACGCTACCTTTCTTCATGTGCTTGTTCCGTAGCTTAATCGTCACTTACTTTCCCGATCACCTTCCCGATCAGGCGGATGTCTTCGGTACCGGGGATATTTTTATAGGCCGGATTCCGCGAGATCACCCAGCGCCAGGTGCTCTATTATGAAATCTGTTGTTTCATTTTCTGGCTGATGCGAAATTGCTCTGCATCTGGAACATCAATGAATTCCACCGTTTGGTCGAAATTATTTCTTACTACTTCTTTTATTTCATCAAGCGTGACATTAAAAAATTCTCTTCGCTGATTAACCATATTAAGTTTCTTATTCTCGAAAGCCCGGTGCAATGCTGCTTCAAGTGCCGGGGCATCATCTGAGAATATCATTGCGTGAACGTCAAAATTAAATGGAACAGATGCATCTCCCAGTTCGTCTATCCTGTCTTGCGGGTCAAGACGCCGGGTCATTCCAATCTTATATATGTTTTCGCCAAATGCACCAATATTGGAAATTATGTATACATATCCAGCCTTCATATTGGCCTGTCTGTAATCAATGTTGGTCAAACCATGATCAATATCTTCAAGATGAGATTCAAGTTCCGCCAACTTGGCAATAAGGTTGGAGTCGTTCGGATGCAAATTTAACTGATTTTTTACGTGCTCGTATGCAGTCTGATAATGAGTTTGCTCCTTTTCCAGTTTCTGTCTCTGTTCATCCAGTTCCTTTTGAATTTTTGCCAGTTCTCTTTGTTCAGCCCTTGCGGCTTTTTGCGCATCCTTCTCTTCCTGTTTTTTTAGCTGATATTCAAAAGCCAAATGTAATTCATCAATTTTAGAATTGATATATTTAGAGGTTATGTTAAAGGACATCATTTTTCCTAATTTTTCAATTGATTCAGCAGATTGATGAATTTTTTTAAGTGACATGTTATAGTTACTGTATTTTACCTTGCTTATTACATCTTCACAGTCACTGTTGAAGGCACGCAGGAAAAGTTTTTTCATATCATTGAGCATTTTATTTCCCTTGCTTTTACTACCATCAACAGTCCAATTTTTATTTCCAGAAATAGCTAAATCATTTTTTATTAAATCCTTTTGTATCGTACGAATTTTATCTAATTGCAATTTGTATTCTTCAGCAGTGATAAAATTATACCGAGGCGTATATAGCCCAAAATCTTGATAGATAAGAGCATCTTCGAAAAAAATAGCATCTTTTTTTAGCTTTTCCACTGATTTTGAAAGTTTATCTACTTCATGTTCCAATTTTTCCTTTTTTACTTCCAATTCAGCCACATAAGAATTTAATGAAATAGCATCTTGCATTTCTGGAGCCATAAGTTCTTTCAGACCTTCATTTTCTTTCCTGATTTTACTTGCATTTAAGATATCTTTTAATCCCATGAAATTGTACCTCACATAATTATTTTTGTATGTTAAGAAGAGACTTGATTTCTATTTCTGGTGTTGTAGGGAGTCGTGGTATCCTTTGGCTTACAGCGAATAACCAATTTCTGTGGTTTTCTAAAACAATGTCAGCAGCAGTATAGGATATTCCAAAAGTATCATGGATATTGTTGACTGTTTTAGGGTACATAAAATGTACAGCAATCCGCGGCGCAAGAATGTGACTGGCAAATGCGTCGGCTTCTTTTTCGGAATTAGTCTCTAAGACTATATGGCCAATTTCGTGCATGAGGGAGAATCGAATCCGTTCTGGAAGCACAGCATCATTATAACAGAGGAGGCGCTTGATAAGGCAGGCATCGTGACTTAATTTCAAGCAGGCTATTCTTTTTGCAGAATCCAGATCAGAATATCTTACGACGCTGAATCCTAATTTTTGGGCAATATCAAAACAATCTATTGGAAATGAGTTTACACTACATTTGCGGTAGGTTTCCAAAATCTTTCCATATAAGTAAGCGTAATCCACTTTTATCACTCCTCATCATCAGATAATATGATGCGAGCAAGTCTCATTTTTTCTTCTTGTGAGAGATTCTTTTTATTTCTGGTATAAACAGTTATTGTTTCTTCAAAAGGTGTTTTTACTACCTTTTGTATCCCCATAATATCGTTAGCATCAACATTATAAAGGCGGCAGAGAGCAATTAAGGTGTCAATATCAACTCGCGTTCTGCCAGTTTCAAAACTGCTAACCTTTTGAGCCGTTACGCCAAGTTGTTTCGCAACGTCCTCTTGCTTTAATCCGGCTTTTTCACGCGCAATCCTTAATTTACTTGCAATCTCTTCTTTTGACATATCCTCCACCTCCTACATGAATTGATTATACATCAATTTTGTTGAAGCGTCAATAAATATATCAACAAAATGTTGAATAAATGCTTGACAAACAACAAAAACAAGATTATAGTAATCTCATACAACAAAATGTTGAATGAAAGGAGGACCTTATGAAGGATTACGAGGATGCTTTTCGCAAAGGCCTGAAAACATACATGGAAGACAAACTCATAAAAAGTTCATCTGTTGCTGACAAGGCCGGGATTAGAAGAGATTCATTTTCGAGAATCTTAAGCGGTGGAAGAAGGATATTCGCAGAAGAGGCCGCCAGCATATGCGAGGTTTTGGGTGTGTCATTTGAGTATTTGCTTTCTTACAAATCTCCGTGACCTGCTCAGTAAAAACATAATAGAACATGCGTTCGATTTTGTCAATAGGAAGGAAAGTAAAAAAATGAGTAAAGACGAGAAGATCCAGATGATTCTGGCCCTGACCGAAAAGGCTATCCGCATTAATGGGCTTACAGACCGGAAGGTCTATAAAACAGGCGATCTGCCGACAGTGTTTATCACGTTTAGCGGGCACGTTTCTGAACTGGAAATCACAGTCTATCCATATGGGTGGAAAGGCGGGATGTCCAGTGAACGCAAGTCAAAGTATCTCAAGGTTGACGCTGATGAAACACGTTTCCGTAAGAAATATGAGGAGATCAGCCTGTGGCTGGATGAGGTTGAAAGGTAATATTCCTACTGAGAATTTTAAGGAAGGTGAGAAAAATGGAAATGGAACAGCCAGCCAGGAAAGAGAAGGAAGTGAGAGTCGTAGAGAATTTCAAGAGCATTCATATTGATTTTGATAAAGGCATCTTTGAGGTGAACGGGAAACGATTGGAATGCGTTTCAGATTTGAAATTATGCTATGACAGCCATAACGATAACTGGACGCTTCAGATCACAAAAGATATTTTTTATGAAGGAAGGGAGGTGAAAAATTGGAGGTCGAATTGAAGATCAGGAAATATCTTGAGGTCAATGGGATTTCCCAGGCTTATGTAAGCCGGAACGCCGGGATTGCTCCAGCAAAGCTGAGTATGTCCATGGCGGGGAAACGGCAGCTTACTTTGGCGGAGTATGCTGCGATCTGCTGGGCCCTGGGTGTCAACACGGACTTCTTTCTGAAGCCAAAGCCGCCAGACACGAAGTGACGGCATAGAATAAGCCGCCTTAATTGGGATAAGACGGCTTACGCGCTGGCAGGCTATAGCATCTTTTCGAGATGATACGTAAACGGGCCATTAGAGAAGCATGACACCGCTACAATCTCATACCCGAGTCTGCACCATTTGTCCGCCAGCCGCTTTGAATGTACGAGTCGTTTCATTAGATATCACCTCCTTAGAAGGCAAAGAAACAGCAGGTACATTGCCATGATAGTCTTCATTGTTTTGAAAATCAAGAAAAATGTTTAGAAATTCTAAAAAGGGAGCAAACCAGAAGCTCATGAGGCGTACAGAAATAGTTAAGAATTTGCCATACGGGACAGCCGGGCAGGCATAAGCTGCAATGAGTGAAGAAATGTAGGTGCGTTATGGATGATAATATGCAAATTGTGAACCTTATCGAAATTGAAGGTAAGGCTGTCAAGATGGACACGTTGGATCCGGAAGAGAAGAAGAAGATCGCGGAGCTGCTCCAGGAGAGGCTTATGACATCAGCCGGGTTCCGGAGAAGGTCCGCCTGAAAGGAGGAAAATAAAATGCTAGATATTAATGAGAAGCCGGCCTGCTCAACCTGCGAAGAGCTGATCACGGATTACAGCAATTGCGGCCGTAACAGTTTTTATTGTGGCGATAAGAGATCCGCCACGGAGACAGAGCCGCATCGCCGGATCGCCCAGAGCCGGAGCAAAGAGATTCCGGTCAAGACGGCGCCGCGCTGGTGCCCGCGAAAGGGAGAAATAATGACATGAGTCAGGTTGAATTAAATAAGAATCCAGTTGTAGCAGAAATACATGTCGTCTTACATAAGGACAATAAAATAGAGACGTACGTGAATGGATCCACGATGGATGTGCTGTTTTCTATCGGCGCCCTGTCGGCCGACGTGTACAGAACTTTGGCCAAGGATGGAGTCAGCGATCATACAATCCGTAAGAGCCTATTGGCGGCAACCATGGGTGGATTTGATGTCGCAAAACAGGAATTTAATTCAGGATCCGAGTTGATACAATAGATTGAAGGTGAAAAAGATGAACGAACTGAAAGAGATACCTATTGAAGAACTGAGGAAGGAGCTTCATGCACGGAGGAAGGCCGCGTGGATCATGCTGAGGGCGGTGATCGTCCTGCTGGTCGCGCTGCTGACGGTCTTTTTCATCCTGGCAATCACTGAGCCTTATGAGGCTGTTGCGGAGACCCAAACAGCAGCAGGAGAGGGGGTATCCGCTGCCGAAAAGCAGCGTATTCCGGAGGCGGTACCTGAAGAGACAGAACCTGAAACGGCAGGGACCCAATCGGCAGAAGAAGAAACCATTTCCGCTGCCGAAAAGCAGCAGGCCTCCGGGGCGGGAGATGTCCGGGAATATCTGGGGACTTTTACTCTTACTGCGTACTGCTCCTGCCGGCAGTGCTGCGGCAGATGGAGCGGCGGCCCCACAGCCTCAGGGACCATGCCGGAAGCAGGGCGGACCATTGCGGTGGACAAGCGTGTAATCCCGTTGGGTACGCGAGTGTACATAGAAGGTTACGGAGAATTTGTGGCGGAAGATACCGGATCTGCTGTCAGGGGAAATCATATCGACATCTACATGGATTCCCATGAGGCTGCCAGGTGGTTTGCGGACGGCGCTGGATCCTGCAGGAAGGAGGTGTGGATCATGCACAAATGAAAAAGCCCCATTAAGAGCGGCCACTCTTTCAGGGGCAGGCAAAACACCTATTATTACTATAGCAGATTATTTTGATGATAACAAGAGGAGGAATCTATGAAATTATATGAGATCACAGAACAGTACATGGCGGTCCAGGATCTGATGTATGATCCTGAGGTCAGCGAGGAGGCTATACGGGACACCCTGGAAGGTATCTTTGGGGAATTTGAGGACAAGGCTGATGGATTCGCAAAGATCCTGTTGGGTGTGAAGGCCGATATTGAAGCGCTGAAGAAGGAGGAGGAGCGTCTGCACCTTCGTCGGAAAGCTCTGGAGAACAGGAGCACGTTCCTGAAAGGATATCTGGAGGCAAACATGCGCCTGATCGGAAAACTGAAGTTTAAGACGGCACTCTTCAGCTTTAACATTCAGAAAAACGGAGGCTTGGAGCCATTGGTGATCGATGGCCTGATTGATGATATTCCCGGTAAGTACCTGATACCGCAGCCGCCGGTTCCCAACAATGACGCGATCCGGAAACTCCTGGCGGAGAAGCAGGTGGATTGGGCGCATCTGGAGCCTCGCGGGGAAAGTCTGAGGATACGCTGATGGATATCACAGAGGATTACAAGGCTACGCCATATCGATTTAATCAGCTGGTGAAGATTGCGGCAAAGGTAACGGACACGATGGTTGCCAATGTGTGGCACCTTGATTACGACGAGATGGCGGTAGTGTTGGATATGGTGCGCTATGGGTTAGAAAAGAGCAAAGAGTCAAGTTCATCAAGGCCGGCTGATGGGCCGAGCCGGAAAGGAAAATAAGATGTTTCTAAACCCCCATGTCCGCACGCTTGACACCACCATAAATGAAACTGTGCAGACGATAGGCTATTGAATTTAT